>JBJOQV010000061.1:0-3340 GCA_046049785.1 Pseudomonadota bacterium | reverse complement strand
ATAGAAACAGCGCGAGAAACGCGAGCATGGTCAGCACGGTGTAATAAAACACCGTCCGCGCCAGATAGCGGAACGAAACGCTCATCATCGCCGCCCCCAGCGTGCCAGGAGTGAAGAGCGGCGCGGCCGGTCACGCAGCCACAGCAGCCACACCGCGACGATGAACACCAGCGCATGCACCAGCAGCGCACCTTCCATGAATGGCGTCTTGCCTAGCGCAACGCGGTTTTGCATCAGCGTGAGCAGATTGACGTACACCACAAACACCAGCAACGCGGTGATAAAGGGCGTGGCGCGGCCACTGCGTGGATTGAAGTAAGACAATGGAATCGCCAGCAGCGCCAGCATCAACCCCACCAACGGGATGCCGATGCGCCACATCAGTTCGCCACGGCTGTTGTTATCGGTGCGCTGCACAAGCTCATGCAGCTGCGTGTTCTTGGGCGTGTTCAGGTCAGAGGGCGGCGGCGGCTTACTGTCCAGCTTGATGGTGTAGCGGCCAAACTCCAGCAGGCGCATCTCGGCACTGCCATCGGTGACCTCATAGCGCCGGCCGTTGTCAAGAATCAGGTAGCGCTCTTCATTGCGGGTTTCGATGCGGCCCTTGTCTGCCACGACCAGAGAACGCGAACCGTTTTTGATGGACTGGATAAACACGTTTTGCACAATGCCGCGGTCTTCATCGGCACCACCCACAAAAAACACGCGCTGCGCGCTGGCGGATTCACGGAACTGCCCAGGTGCAAAGCGGGATATATCGTCGCGCTTTTCAAACGCGTCGCGGTAAGCGGCAGTCTGTTTGTTGGCCCAGGGCGCGACAAAGAATGTGATGAATGCGCCCAGCAGCACCACCGGCACCACAAAGCGCAGCACTGGCGCGATCCACTGCGTGAGCGACACGCCCGAGGCGTTCCACACCACCATTTCACTGTCGCGGTACATGCGCGTGAGCACCAGCAGCACCGCCGCAAACACCGCCAGATTCAACATCATCGGCGAGTAATTCAGCAGCGAGAAGCCCAGGATGATAAAGACCGATTGCGGATCGATCTTGCCGGTGGCCGCCTGGCCCAGCACCCGGATCAGCGCCCACGACAGCGCAATGACAAACAGCGTGCCAAACACGGCAGCCGCCGTGCCGCGCAGCTCAGAGGCGAAAGCGCGCTGATAAAGCATCAGGCGGAATATCTGCGGCGAAACAGAGAATTGACCGGGTTAGCTTTGACGGAGCCTGCGCGGTGTGAAAAAATCCCAAAATTCACCCGTGCATTCCGTTCAATCAAGCGTTCGCGCTGCAGAAAGATCATCAATGAAATTTATCACACAGAGCTTCTCCACCGGAAAACTGAGCACCGCCGCGGTGGTTGTTGGCGTATTTGCAGGAGAAAAAGACGCGATTGTGCTTTCAGCCGCAGCGCAAGCGCTTAAAGGCAAGGGCTGGCTGGACGATGTGCTGGCCACCGGGGACGTATCGGGCAAATCCGGCAAAGTCACAGTGGCGGCGCTGCCGCCTAAGTCTGGCGCCACGCGCGTGGTGCTGGTGGGGCTGGGCGAGGCAAAGAAACTGACTGCAAAGTCCTACACGGCTGCGGTGCGCGCTGCAGTGGCGGCTGTGGCGGGCACGGGCGCGGCAAATGCGCTGGTCACGCTCAATGAAGTGGACGTACCCGGCCAAAGCGCGCAGGACAGGGCGCGCTTGGCCGCAATGGCCGCGCTGGATGCCACTTACCGCTTTGACACCACCAAAAGCAAAAAAGACCCGGCCATCAAGCTTGCGCAGATTGCCCTGGCCGCAGATGCAAAGAGCGAAAAAGCGGTTGCTGCCGGCATCGCACTGGGCGCCGCGGTGGGCGAAGGCCAGGCGCTGGCCAAAACGCTGGGCAATCTGCCCGCGAATTTCTGCACCCCAAGCTACCTGGCCGATACCGCCAAGAAAATTGGCAAGCAGTTCAAGATGAATGTGGATGTGCTGGACCGCAAACAGTGCGAAGCGCTGAGGATGGGTTCTTTTCTGGCCGTGGCGCGCGGCTCTGACGAGCCGCCCAAGTTCATCGTGATCAAACACATGGGCGGCGCCAAGAGCGCTGCGCCCGTCGTGCTGGTGGGCAAGGGCATCACCTTTGATACCGGCGGCATTTCGCTCAAGCCGGGTGAAGCCATGGATGAAATGAAGTTCGACATGTGCGGCGCTGCCAGCGTGCTGGGCACCATGCACGCCGTGGGCGCAATGAAGCTCAAGCTCAATGTCATCGGCATTGTGCCCACCTGCGAAAACATGCCCAGCGGCCGCGCCACCAAGCCGGGCGATGTGATCACCTCCATGAGCGGCCAGACCGTTGAAGTGCTCAACACCGACGCCGAGGGCCGCCTGATCCTGAACGACGCGCTCACCTACGCCAAGCGCTTCAAGCCCGCCGCGGTGGTGGACATTGCCACGCTCACCGGTGCCATGGTCGTGGCGCTGGGCCACCACATCACCGGCATGTTTGCCAACGACGATGCGCTCGCGGACGATTTGCTTGCCGCATCCAAAAATGCCATGGACGCCACCTGGCGCATGCCTCTGGGCGAGGAATATCACGAAGGCCTGAAGAGCAACTTTGCCGACATGGCCAACATCGCCGGCCGCGCCGGTGGCTCCATCACCGCCGCCTGCTTCCTGGAAAAGTATGTGGATGACATGAAGTGGGCCCATCTTGACATTGCCGGCACCGCCTGGAAAAGCGGCACCGCCAAAGGTGCCACCGGCCGGCCCGTGCCGCTGTTGACACATTATTTGATGGCTAAGGCAGGCAAATAAAGGTGTTCTACGCAGTATTCATGGGCATTTTGAGGCATTTTTGCCTGAAAAGGCGCATGAATACTGCGTAGTCTTAAATTGAGAAGGCTGTCATTCCGAGCGAAGCGAGGAATCTCGTGTGGCATGCGCAGAGATTCCTCGCTTCGCTCGGAATGACAGTCTGGTAGATTTCTACCCGCCCTCACTCGTCACGCTTGCCAAATTTGCATGACCCGCGTCGATTTCCACACCCACGTTGACCACCCACTTTCGCACACCTGCAAAGTGCTGCGCAAAGCGCGCGCGGCAAACAATCAATGCGTCGTGTTCTGCAGCCGCGCAAGCGTGCTGGACGAGCTGGACAAACTGCTCTGGACTTTCTCGCCGCTGGATTTTTTGCCGCACGTGTACGCGCATGATGCACTGGCAAGCGCCACGCCGATTTTGCTCACCGCATCGGTGGCTGATACCGCGCATCACGACGTGCTGATTAATCTGGACGAGGTTTCTCCCACATTTTTCTCGCGCTTTGAGCGTGTGATTGAAGTGGTGGGCATGGAT
>JBJOQV010000060.1:0-5676 GCA_046049785.1 Pseudomonadota bacterium | reverse complement strand
CGTACAGCCGCCCGCCCAGCCACACGCCCAAAAAGCTGCCCACCTGGTGGCTGAAGAACACAAAGCCGCCCAGCATGCTCAGGTACTGCACGCCAAACACGGTGGCCACCACGCCGTTGGTCAGCGGGATGGTCGATAGCCACAGTAGGCCCATCGCCGCGGCAAACACATACACGCTCCAGGGCGACAGCGGCAGCAGCAGAAACAGCCCAATCACCACCGCGCGCGCCAGATAAATGCCAGAGAGCAAATACTTCTTGGGAAAGCGCGCGCCCAGCATGCCAGCCGCATACGTGCCAAACACATTGAACAAGCCCACCAGCGCCAGCGCCGCCACCGCCACGCTGGGCGCCATGCCTTTGTCTTTCAAATAAGCCGGCAGATGGATGCCGATAAACACCACTTGAAAACCGCACACAAAATAGCCCGCCATCAGCCACTGAAAGCTGCGGTAGCCAAACGCCTCGCGGATTGCCTGCATGATGCTTTGCTGCGATTTGCCGGGCACCACGGCCGGCTCGCGCAGGCCCGCAGCCAGCGGCGCCATTAAAAGCGCGGCCGCGGCCAGAATCAGCAGCGCTTCCTGCCAGCCAAACCAGCTGATCAGCGCTTGCTCCACCGGCACCATCAAAAACTGCCCAAAGCTGCCTGCAGCCGCTGCGATGCCCAGCGCTTGAGATCGCTTTTCCGGCGGCGCGGTGCGGCCGATCACGCCGTACACCACCGTGTAGGTCACGCCAGAGAGCGCCAGGCCGATCAGCACGCCAGCGCCCATCGAGAACACTACGCCGCTGCTGGCCAGCGCCATCACTACGAGCCCGCCCGCATAGAGCAAAGCGCCGATCAGCAGCACCTTGGTGGCGCCAAAGCGGTCGGCCAGCATGCCGGCAAACGGCTGGCTCACACCCCACAACAGGTTTTGCATCGCAATCGCAAAGGCGAAGGTCTCGCGCGTCCAGCCATTGGCCTGCGTCATCGGCAACTGCCAAAAACCAAAACCGTGGCGGATGCCCATCGACAAGGTGACGAGCAAGCCGCCGCAAATCAATACCGTGGTGAGGGATAAACGTTTTTCCATATGCGCAGTCTATGGGCTTGCGTGGTGTCCTGGAGCCGGCCTCGTGCCTGGTGCAGCACAGGGGCTTCTTACAATGCCTGCATGACAGTCGTTTCCCGGCCCTTTGCGGCAGCCAGCCTTGCCGCCGATTCGCTAGCACTGGCCTTGCATCGTGCGGCGTTTTGTATCGATGCGGTGGCCACTGGCCGTTCTCTGAATGATGCGCTGGAAGATCCGTTTGTGCGCCAGGCGCAGGGCGCGCGCGGCGCGATTCAGGATTTGTCGTTTTACGCCTTGCGGCGCTACGGGCTTGCCAGTGAGTTGCTCAGAGAGCTGGCGCACCGGCCGCTGGATGCGCAGGTGCATGCCTTGCTGCTGGTGGCGCTGGCCCTGCTGTCAGACACGCAAGCGCCCAAGTATCCAGACCACACTTTGGTGGATCAGGCGGTGCGTGCGGCCGCCGCGCTGCCGGGGGGCGAGCGTGTCAAGGCGGTGGTCAACGGCATTCTGCGCACGTTTTTGCGCGAGCGGGCGGCCCGGCTCGCGGCGGTGCAAACGATCGAAACAGCCAGGTGGAACTTGCCGCCGTGGTGGCTGGCACGGCTGCAAGCAGCCTATCCACAGCAGTGGCAGGCCATTGCGCTGGCGGCGCAGCAGCATCCGCCGCTGACACTGCGCGCCAACCTGCGCGTGAACACAGCGGCGGTGCTGGCGCAGTCTTTCGCGGCTGCCGGCATCGACGCGCAAGTAACAGGTGAAACTGTGGTGGTATTGCCCAAGGCGCAGCCTATTGCCAGCCTGCCCGGCTACCAGGACGGCGCGTTTTCTGTGCAGGATGCTGCTGCGCAACTGGCCGCGCCGCTGCTGGATGCGCAGAGCGGCCACCGCGTGCTGGATGCCTGCGCCGCGCCCGGCGGCAAGACCGCGCACTTGCTTGAGCGTGCCGATTGCAGTGTGGTTGCGCTGGATGTGGACGCACAGCGGCTTGCCCGTGTGCGTGAAAATCTGGCGCGCTTAAAGCTCACCGCCAGCATTGTGCGCGGCGATGCAGCGCAGCCCAGCGCCTGGTGGGACGGCGTGCTGTTTGACCGGATTTTGCTGGACGCGCCCTGCAGCGCCAGCGGCATCGTGCGGCGCCACCCCGATATTGCCTGGCTGCGGCGCGATGCGGATATTGCGCGCTTGGCCGCCTTGCAGCGCACGTTGCTCGACGCGCTTTGGCCGTTGCTTAAAGTTAGCGGGCGTTTACTTTATGTCACCTGCTCGGTCTTTCCCGAGGAGGCGGAAGCGCAAGCGTCGGCATTTGTGCAACGAAAGCACGACGCAAAACGCTTAAATGCACCCGGTCAGTTGCTCCCGACTGCAGGGCAACGGGACAATCATGATGGCTTCTTTTATGCGCTGTTCGAAAAAACCATCTGATGCCAAACATGCATCGCCGAATTCCGGTGGGCTTCACTGCCCGCCCGCTCAATCCCTCACGCCGGCGAATCCTCGTTGCGGGTGCGCGCGCGGCCGGCGCGTTTGCGCTGGCGGGGCTGTCCGCGCCGGTGTTTGCGGCGCCAGAGGGCATTGAACCGCGGGAAATTACGCTCATCCCGCGTGAAGACGGCTATGTTCTCACCGCTGAATTTCTGATTGAAGTCTCTCCCCGGCTGGAAGACGCGCTGCAGGCGGTGCCGCTGTTTTTTGTGTTCGATTATGAAATCAACCGCCGCCGCTGGTATTGGTGGGACGAAGACGTGGCGCGTGGCAGCATCACTTACCGCCTTTCGTACAACGCGCTCACACGCGAGTACCGGCTCGCGCTGTCCAGCCAGGGCGCCAGCCTGACCGCGCTCACATTCAGTTCGCTGCCCGAAGCGCTGCGCTTCATGTCGCGTGTGCGGCGCGAGCGCGTGGCCGAACCCGGCGCGCTCAAGCCGGGCGAGCGCTATCGCGTCGGTGTGCGGCTGCGGCTGGACACCGCGCAGTTGCCCAAACCGTTTCAGCTCAACGCCCTCACGCAGCGCGAGTGGCTGCTGGACTCCGACACCAAGTTCATCACGGTCGCCGGCAACGGCAAATAAGCTGCCCGTATGAACCGTTCGTTTCGCTACGCGCTGATCGGCGCCATCGGCGTTTCCGGCGTGCTGCTGTTTTTGCTGGCGGCCGGCACCAGCAATACCGAGCTGTTCGCCAAGCATTACAACGGCCTTTTGGCGGCCAATTTGGTGCTCAGCGCGCTGCTGTTCATTGTGGTGTTTGCGCTGGTGTGGCGCCTTGTGCGGCGGCGGCTGCAAAACCGGTTTGGTGCCAAGCTCACCGGCCGCTTCGCGCTCGCGTTTGCGACCATGGGCCTGGTGCCCGGTATCGTGATTTACGTGGTCTCTGCGCTGTTTTTAACGCGTTCGATTGAAAGCTGGTTCAACACGCGGGTGGATTCGGCGCTGGAATCCGGCTTGAAGCTGACCCAGTCCACGCTGGATTCTTTATTGGCCGACACCACCAACCGCAGCCGAGGCATGGTTTCGCAATTGGCCAATGTGCCCGAAAGCGGTCTTGCGAGCGAAGTGGCGCGGCTGCGCGAAACCTTCGCGCTGTCTGAAGTGACGGTCTTTACCGGCGGGAGCAAGGTGCTTGCCACCATCGGCCCCAACCTGCTCAGCCTGCGGCCGGAGCTGCCGGGCGCAAGCGTGATGCGGCAGGTGCGCACGAGCGGCTCGTCTTCCACACTGGAAAGCGAAGGCGCGGAAGGCAGCGAGGCCACCGCCAGCGGCCGGCTACGCATGCGGGTGGTGCTGCCGCTTGCCGCCGGCAGCGCTATCGCGCTCAATGCTGAGCCGCGTTATCTACAGGTGTTGCAGCCGGTACCGGCTGCGCTGGCGCAAAACGCAGAATCTGTGCGGGCGGGCTACCAGGACTACAAAGAGTTGAGCCTTGCGCGCGAAGGCCTGTCGCGCATGTATGGGCTGACCTTGACGCTGGCGCTGCTGCTGGCGATGTTTGCGTCCATCAGCATTGCGTTTTTGCTGGCCAATGCCATGAGCGCGCCGCTGCTCACGCTGGCCGATGGCACGCGCGCGGTGGCCTCCGGCGACTTTCGGCCGCTGCCTCTGCCGCCTTCCAATGACGAACTGTCGCTGCTCACCGCAAGCTTTAACACCATGAGCCGCCAGCTGGGCGATGCGCAGTCCGCCAACGAGACGAGCCAGCGCGCGCTGCAGGACGCCAATGCCTATCTGGAAAGCGTGCTGACCAATCTGTCTGCCGGCGTGCTGGTGTTTGACAGCGACCAGCGGCTGGCCACTTACAACGATTCCGCCGTGCGCATTCTTGGCCAATCGCTGGCCAACAAACGCGGCGCAACCATGGTAGATGCGCTGCCCGAGCCGCTGGCGCACTTGATCGCGATCCAGGACGCGCATGCGCAAGACCACTGGCAGCAGCAGGTCGCGCTGGAAAAGGGTGAGGGCCATACGCAAACCTTGCTGGTGCGCGGCGCTTCGCTGCCGCTGGCCGATGCGGCTGTACCTGCCCGTGCCAATACACCGGGCCGGGTCGTCGTGTTCGACGATGTGAGCGACGTGATCGCCGCGCAGCGTGCTACCGCCTGGGCCGAGGTAGCGCGCCGTCTCGCCCACGAGATCAAGAATCCGCTCACGCCGATCCAGCTTTCCGCAGAGCGCATGGCGCACCGGCTGGCCGACAAGCTGCAGGGCGCGGATGTGGAAATGCTCGCCAAGGGCACCTCAACGATTGTTAACCAGGTGGCGGCGCTCAAACGCATGGTCGATGAGTTTCGTGACTATGCCCGGCTGCCGCATGCGCAGCTGGCGCCGCTGGATTTGAACGCGCTGATCGAAGACGTGCTGCGCCTGTACGAGGCCGATTGCGCGCCGGGTGGCCGCATCGCGCTGGCGCTCGCGCATGGGCTGCCGCTGATTGAGGGTGACGCTGCGCAGCTGCGCCAGGTGATCCATAACCTCGTCAAAAACGCACTTGACGCTTGTGAACAGGCCGGTACGGCGGCGCGGCCCTGCGTGACCGTGAGCACCGTACTTTCGGTACGCGGAGTTGACGATTTGTCAAAGCCTGCGCAAAAACGTGTAAAGTTCGCCGTCAGTGACCTGGGCAGCGGATTTCCGGCCAAAATTTTGGCCCGGGCGTTTGAGCCCTACGTCACGACCAAGGCCGGTGGAACCGGCTTGGGATTGGCAATTGTGCGGCGGATTGTGGATGAGCATGCGGCACGCGTGAACATCCGCAATCTTGACACCGGCGGAGCCGAGGTGGAGATCACGTTCACACGGCTTGCCTAGCGCAACTTCGGTTGTCGCACCGCTGGATGAACCATGAAGAGGATGTGCGCTCCGTATGGCGAAAGTGCTCGTTGTCGACGACGAAATCGGAATTCGCGAATTGCTGGGTGAAATCCTCAATGACGAAGGTCATGAGGTGCTGGCCGCTGAAAACGCGGCGCAGGCGCGCAGCATGCGCGCGCAAGGCCCGGTGGATCTGGTGCTGCTCGATATCTGGATGCCCGATACCGACGGCGTGACTCTGCTCAAGGAATGGGCGGCGCAGCGCGAATATGCCACTACGCCGGTCATCATGATGAGCGGCCATGGCACGATTGA
>JBJOQV010000059.1:0-5711 GCA_046049785.1 Pseudomonadota bacterium | reverse complement strand
GTACTTGATGTACTTCTTGAACTTGCCTTTGATCACGCGTGAACGCTCGAACAGATAGTTCAGTTCATCACGGTCTAAATCATTGAGCTGCAGGAAGTGTCTAAGGGTCATGATGAGAGGTGTCTAAGTGCTTCTACGCAATATCCATGCGGGTTTTAGAGCTTTTTTGCCTGAAAACGCTCATGAATAAAGCGTCTTCTTCAGTGTTTCTGCGAAGCTAAAAGCCGCATGGATATTGCGTGTTTCAAATTCAAATTCTGTCATTCCGAGCGTAGCGAGGAATCTCATCTTTGCGCGTTGAGATTCCTCGCTGCGCTCGGAATGACAAGAGCCCCGTGTTGCCAGTCTTCAAGCCGCTTTCGCCTGCGCCTGCGCGTGCAAAAAGCTGCGCACCATGGGCGCGAGGATATTCACGATCATGCCAATCTGCTCGGCATTAATGATGAGCGGCGGCAGCAAACGGATCACGCGGTCGTTGGTCACATTCACGAGCAGCCCGGCGGCGAGCGCTTGCTTGGCAATGTCTGCGCACGGCCTATCTAACTCAATACCCATCATCAAACCGTGGCTGCGAATTTCCACCACGCCGCCCATGCCAATTTTTCCGGCCAGTTCACGCGTGAATCCGTCACGCAAGAGCGCACCCATCTTGGCCGCGTTCTCCATCAAGCCTTCTTCACGCATGGTGTTCAGCACGGTCAGCCCGGCGCGCATGGCTAGTGGATTGCCGCCAAACGTGGTGCCGTGATTGCCGGGGCCAAATACCGTGGCTGCCGCGCCGCGCGCCACTACCGCGCCAATCGGCACGCCGCCGCCCAGGCCCTTGGCCAGCGGCATGACATCAGGCAACACGCCGGCCCATTGATGCGCAAACCATCTGCCGGTGCGGCCGATACCGCACTGCACTTCATCGATCATGAGCAGCCAGCCCTTGGCGTCGCATAGTTTGCGCAGCGCTTGCAGATACTCGATGCGCGCCGGATTGATGCCGCCTTCGCCTTGAATCGCTTCCAGAAATACGGCGGTGATATTGGGGTTGGCCGTGGCCGCTTGTTCAATCGCGGCAATATCGTTCAGCGGCACGCGCACGAATCCAGGCACCAGCGGCGCAAACCCTTTTTGCACTTTTTCGTTGCCGGTGGCTGACAGCGTGGCGAGCGAGCGGCCGTGAAAAGCGCGCTCGTACACAATGATCTGTGGATTGGCGTTGCCTTTGTCGTAGCCGTATTTGCGCGCGATCTTGATGGCGGCTTCGTTCGCCTCCAGCCCGCTATTGCAAAAGAACACGTTGTCCATGCCGGAGAGTTCGCACAGTAAATCCGCAAGCTGCTCACCCAGCGGAATGCCGTAGATGTTGCTGGTGTGGATCAGCTTGGTCACCTGGTCTTGCAGTGCCGCCACCAGCTTGGGGTGGTTGTGCCCCAGTGTGTTGACCGCGATGCCGGAGAGCGCATCCAGATAGCGTTTGCCATCGGTGTCCCACACCCAGGCGCCGTCGCCGCGCGCCAGCGAGATCGGCATTCTTGCGTAGGTATTCATGATGTGGGACATGGGGCACTCCGAGTTTGTTGAATTTGAGAAAGCAAATTCAACCGTACACCCCGTCTCCCTTGAAGGGAGACGGCAGGGTGAGGGTGAAATGCTCGCACGTTAAAGCTTTGGTTTGTGGAATGTTAACGCGCAGGCTCAGGATCAATCGAGGATTGCACTGGCACCGCATCATCCGCTTTCATGCCATGCTTGAGCGCCTGCTCCGACGCGTCGCGCACCGGCTTGTAAGTCGCCAGCCGCATGCACACCGCAAGGCCCAGCACGCCGAGGGTCGCCAGCGTCCAGCGCAGGCCCACCGCCTCGGCCAGCCAGCCGGTGGCATACGCACCCAGCGGCGCCATCGCCACCGCGGCAAAACGCATGGTGGCCGTGACGCGGCCCAGTAATTCATCAGGCGTCAGAATCTGCCGCATGCTGATGTAGTTGATGAAAAACGCCACCGCGCCCACGTCAAACACAAATAGCGCCGTGGCCATGCCCACCATGTTCCAAGGGTAGGCCGAAGGCAACACCGAAAATCCCAGCCATGAGATGGTGGTGAGCGTAAGCCCGGCGGCCAGCACATTGCCGGGGCCATAGCGTGCGTTGGCGTGCTTCACCACCACGGCGGCCAGCAGTGCACCCGCGCCGCCCGCCATTGCCACCAGGCCGATCTGCCCCGCGCTCATGCCCAGCACGCGCGTGGCAAACAAAATCTGCATCGCCAAAAAACCGTGGAACAAAACCTGCCACAGCGCCGCGACGATGGCGATGGCGCGCAGCGCGGGGTCGTGCCACACGTAGCGCAAACCCACTTTGATCTCGGTCCACATCGGCGCTTTGCCGGTGGAGGGAATGCGTGCGGACGCGGGTTCTTTAATCTGTGCAAACAGCACCGTGGCAAACACCAGCACCATCACTTCAATGGTGATCGCCTTGGGCGCGCCCATCCACTCGATCAGCAGGCCGGCAATGCCCGGCGCGGCAAGGCGGATGATCGATTCACTCGTAGAAATGATGCGGTACGCATCCACCAGCCGCGGCCGGCCCACCACGTGCGTGACCAGCACTTGATGCGCCACACCAAACAGCGTCATGGCCGCGCCAATTGCAAATCCCACCACATAGAGCACCATCATCGACAGCGCATCAAACCACCACGCGAGCGGAATCACGGCCAAACTCAGCAGCAAAAAGATAAACGTGGCGATCAGCAGTTTGAGCTTGCTGAAGCGATCTACCCATACCCCCACCGGCAACGAAAGCACGCCAAAGGGCAGGGCCTGGCAGGCAATCAGCAGCCCCATCTGCGACGGGCTTGCGTGCAGCACGGTGGTGCCGATGATCGGCAACGCCAGATGTGAAATATGGCCGGCCGAGATCGCGATGATCTCTACCAGCCAGAGCAGGGCGAACGTGCGTTCTTTCATTAGCGCCGGCAAACCCGGCATGGCTAAAAGCGGCATGGGTGTTGCTTTTCTTCCCAGTCAACCTGCCTGATGGGCGGGTTGACTCTTATATAAGATAAAATTTTGCGTTGCAGCAAATGCGTGTGTTGCATGCATTTGCAAAAAAACCTGCCGGCGAACCGCGGGCATATCACTCACCCGACAACCGATTCATCGCCGCGATCGCAAGCACCCATGGCCGCCGAAATCTTCATTCAGGGCATCACCACGGACGGCAAGCAGTTCAGACCGAGCGACTGGGCCGAGCGCCTGTGCGGTGTGATGGCCTGTTTTCGCCCGCCCGGCGCGCCGCCGCAGTCGCATCTGGCCTATTCGCCCTACGTGCGCCCCACCATGGTGGGCGATGTGAAGTGCGTCGTGGTGGACGAGCGGCTGCGTGATCTGGAACCCCTTGCCTATCACTTTGTGCTTTCCTTTGCCAAAGACAACCAACTGCAAACTTCTGAAGCTTGTCTTATGCCTGATCTAACTAGCCGCCCCGGCACTTGAACAAACCCGACAAGGCAATAAAAAAGCGCTCCGAAGAGCGCTTTTTTTGACTAGCGACGAGAATAAACGTCGTGTCAGGCGCTCATGCTCTTGACGGCTGCTGCCAGTCGGCTTTTGTTGCGTGCAGCGGTGTTTTTGTGGGCAATTTTCTTGTCGGCCATGCGGTCAATCACCGACATGGATTTTTGAAACGTGTCCATCGCGGCTTTTTTGTCGCCGGCGGCCACGGCTTTACGCACCGCTTTGACTGCGGTACGCATCATCGAGCGCAGGGCGGAATTGTGCGCGTTTTGCTTGACTGCCTGGCGGGCGCGTTTGCGGGCTTGTGCGGTATTGGCCATGAATCTCTCTTAAGGTATTGCTGCTTGTCGCACGTGTTCAATATGCGCCAAGCCAAAAATTTTGCGGGAAGCCCTACACTATAAGGGTTTTGCACCTTTGTGGCAAATTTCTGGCAAACGTTCGCCTGCTTGTGCAGCCCTGAAAACCACTCCAAAACCCGAGTGAATCTCCTAAAAGCCGCGTTTTCTGTCAGTTCCTGGACGTTTGCGTCCCGCATGACGGGATTGTTGCGTGAAACGCTCATGGCCGCCACCTTTGGCGCCGGCGCGCTGACCGACGCGTTCAACGTGGCCTTCCGCCTGCCCAATTTGCTGCGCCGCCTGTTTGCGGAGGGCGCATTTTCGCAGGCTTTTGTACCGATTCTGGGTGAGGTGCGCGCCAAGCAGGGTGACGATGCCGCGCGCGAGCTGATCGATCACGTGGGCGCCGCGCTGCTGTGGGCGGTGGGGCTGGTGGCGCTGGTAGGTGTGATCGGTGCGCCGCTGTTGGTACTGGCAATTGGCTCCGGACTGAAAGATCAGGCGTTTGCCGATGCCACGCTGATGACGCGCATCATGTTCCCCTACATCGCCTGCATGTCGCTGGTGGCGCTGGGGGCGGCGGTGCTCAATACCTGGCGCAAGTTCATGCTGGCGGCGGCCACGCCGGTGCTGCTGAATGTGGCGGTGATTGCCGGCATATTGATTGCACCGCGCGTGATGGCGCAGCCCATCTACGGCGTTGCCGCCGCGGTGATGATCGGCGGCGTGCTGCAGATTGCGGCGGTGTTTATTGGCCTGTCGCGTTTGCACGCTGCGCCACGCCTGTTTAAAAGCCCGCTGGCCGCGTTCAAGTTTGATGGCGTCAAGCGCGTGCTCACGCTCATGGCGCCCGCGGTGCTAGGCGTGTCGGTGGCGCAGATCAGCCTGATCATCAACACGCAGATCGCCACGCACCTGGGCGAAGGCCGCGTGACCTGGATCACGCTGGCAGACCGCTTGCTGGAGTTTCCCAGCGCGCTCTTGGGTGTGGCGCTGGGCGTGGTGCTCACCCCCAGCCTGACGCGCGCTGCCGCCACCGGCACGCAGCAAGACACCAACGCGCTGATGGATTGGGGCCTGCGCCTGACGCTGCTGCTGGCGCTGCCGGCGGCGGTGGGCCTGGCGCTGCTGGCCGAGCCGCTGACTGCCATGCTGTATCACTACGGCAAGTTTTCCGCCGAGGCGCTGCAGCAAACCGCGCGCGCGGTGCAGGCCTATTCCATCGGCGTGGTGGGTTTTATTCTGGTCAAGGTGCTTGCACCGGCGTTCTACGCCAAGCAAGACATGAAGTCGCCACTGCGCATTGCCCTGGTGGTGCTGGTGTGCACGCAGATCATGAACTTTTTTCTGGTGCCGCATTTGGGCCACGTGGCGCTGGCGCTATCGATCAGCCTGGGCGCGCTGCTCAATGCGGCGCTGCTGTTCTGGGGCCTGCGTTACCGCGGCAAACTGCAGTTGCTGCCGGGCTGGGGCACGTTTGTTTTCAAGCTGCTGGTTGCGTTGGCGGTGATGGCGGCTGCGCTGCTGGCCGCGCAGTACTTTTTGCCGCTGAATTGGGCGGATATGAAAGCGCAGTGGTTGCAGCGCATGATGCTGGTGCTTGGCATGGTGGGCGCGGCGGCGCTGCTGTATTTGGGCACGCTGCTGGCGCTGGGTTTTCGCCTGCGCGACTTTAAGCGGATCGAGCAGTAAGGCCCGCGCTGGGGTGTGTTCAAGGGCCAAAAAGGCAGTTTAGAGATGCTTTACGCAATATCCATGCGGATTTTGAGGCAAAAATGGCTCAAAATCCGCATGGATATTGCGTAGATGCTTTAAAACCGCTCGTGGACTGCAACGCAACCGCGCGCGATCGCGGGAACCA
>JBJOQV010000058.1:0-8279 GCA_046049785.1 Pseudomonadota bacterium | reverse complement strand
GACAAAGATTTCAAGCGCGTGGCCTATTCGGGCGCACATGATGCCACCATTGCCTCGGTGGTCAGCGGCCGGGTGGCCGCTGCGGCGCTGGACATCACGGTATGGAAAAAATTTGTGGGTGAAAACAAAGTCGATACCAAAGCAGTAGATGTGTTCTACACCACACCGCCCTACTTTAATTACAACTGGTCGGTACACGCCGACATGCCTGCCGCGCTGCGCGAGCGCGTCACCAAAGCGCTGCTCAGCCTGGATGCTTCTACACCGGAGGGCAAGGAAATTCTGTCTCTCAACCGCGCGACGCGTTACGTCCCCACCAAGCCCGAAAACTATAAGGGCCTTGAAGCCGCGGCAAAGAGCGCCGGGCTGCTGTAGATGCAGCTTGCGCTTGAACAGGTCAGCGCCCGCCACCCGGCTGCGCAGGCCGGGCATGCCGCGGCGCTGCGCAGCGCCAGCTTGGCCATTGCCAGCGGCGAGCACGTAGCCGTGATCGGCCCATCAGGCGCGGGAAAGACCACGCTGCTGCATGCCATGGCCTGCGCGCTGCGGCCGGTACAGGGCACGGTGCTACTGGACGGCCGCAACCCCTGGGCCTTGCCGCGCAGTGCATTGCAGGCGCTGCGCGGCACGCTGTTTTTGGCGCCGCAAACCCCGCCGCTGCCGCCGCGCCAGCGCGTGGTGCTCAGCGTGCTGGCGGGTCAATTGCCGCATATTGGTCTGGCCGCCAGCCTGCGCTCGCTGTTTTACCCACGCGATATTGCCCTGGCGCACACCGCGCTGGCCGCCTTTGATTTGGAAGAAAAAATCTTCGAGCGCGTGGACCGATTATCTGGCGGCGAACGCCAGCGCGTGGGGCTGGCCCGGCTGTTTGCCGCGCAAGCGCGGCTATGGTTGGTAGACGAGCCGCTATCCGCACTAGACCCGGCACGCGCCACGCAGGCACTGGATGCGCTAGTGCACACTGCCCGCCAGCGCGGAGCCACATTGGTGTGTACGCTGCACCAGGTCGAGCGGGCGCTGCAGGCATTTCCGCGCATCATTGGCCTGCGTGATGGTGAAGTGGTGTTTGACTTGCCAGTGAAAGACGTAACGCAAGATCGGCTGCACGCTTTGTATGCGCAGCATGAAGATGAGCTTACTGGCCCAGCGCCTGCCAGTCCTTTTCCCGATGCGGTGGCCGCGCCTGCGCAGCCCGCCGTGATGCACTGCCGCTGATGCGCACGGCTGCTGGCGCCACCGGCTTGGCTACGCGCGAGGTACCGCAGCGCGACCCGGCCTGGCTGGGCCGTCTATTCTGGGTCGGCGCGGCGCTGGTTGTGCTCTGGCCGATGCTGGTGGTCACCGAGTTTCGGCCCTGGTTGCTCTGGCACGCTGAGAGCCGCGCAGTCATGGGCAAGTTTTTAGGCGATTTTTTTCCACCCGCGCATAACAGCGATTTCATGCTGCTGGTGGCCAAGGAAACGTGGCGCACTGTGGCGATTGCCACGGCGGGCATCGCGCTCGCATTGTTACTGGCCCTGCCGTTGACCTTGCTGGGCACCGCGGCGCTGTCAGTCTCGCAGCTCTCCGGCAAGATGGCGGCGCTGCCCTTTATCGTGCGTCAGCTCATCCGCTGGCTGCTGATTGCGCTGCGCAGCGTGCCGGAGCTGGTCTGGGCGCTGGTGTTTGTGCGGGTCGTAGGGCTTGGGCCAACCGCCGGCGTGCTGGCCATTGCGCTGACCTATGCGGGCATGCTGGGCAAGGTCTACACCGAAATTTTGGAGAGCGGCGAGGCGCATGCCACGCAATCGCTACTGCGCAACGGCAGCGGTCGCTTGCAGGCCTTCTTCTACGGCTTGCTGCCGCAAAATGCCGCCGAACTCACCAGCTACACCGTCTACCGCTGGGAGTGCGCGATTCGCTCCAGCGCGGTACTGGGCTTTGTAGGCGCCGGCGGCTTGGGCCAGCAGCTGGACAATTCCATGAAAATGTTCAACGGCGGTGAAGTAGCCACGCTGCTGATGGTCTTTATGCTGCTGGTGTGGCTGGCCGATTACGCCAGCAGTTGGCTGCGCAAGGGGCTTGCATGAAGGGGCTTGTATGAACACCGCGCCCGGCCATCAAGACGCCGCCAACGACATTTACCGGCTGCCGCCCAAGCTGTGGGACGCACGCTGCAAGGCCTGCTGGTTTGTATTTGGCCTGATTGTGCTCACCATCGCCAGCTTCTGGTCCTTGAACCTGCAGTGGCGTGAGCTGTTCAGCATGCAGTCGCTGCGCTTGATGGGCAAGTTTGCGGCGGAACTGCTCACACCGGATTTTTCCGCGGCGTTTGTGGCCAAGCTGTGGCGCGCATCCCTTGAAACGCTGGCCATGTCGGCGCTGGGCACGCTGATTGCCGTGGTGCTGGGCCTGCTGATCGCCCTGCCCGCCAGCAAAACCCATGCAAACGATCCGGCGCGCTCAAAAGGCTTAGCGCGGCTCATCCTGAACATGCTGCGCAGCATTCCAGAGCTGGTATGGGCAGCGCTGCTACTGATCGCCGCCGGTTTGGGGCCTTTCGCAGGCACGCTGGCCCTGGGCCTGCACACCGCGGGCGTGCTGGGCCGCCTGTTTTCCGAAAGCATTGAAAACGCGCCGCCTGAGCCCGCGTTTGCGCTTCGTGTACGTGGCGTGGGCGAGGCGCGCATCTTTTGGTATGCCACGCTGCCGCAAATCATCCCGCAGCTGATGAGCTACACGCTTTACCGCTGGGAAAACAACATCCGCGCCGCCGCCGTGCTGGGCGTGGTGGGCGGCGGCGGCCTGGGCCAAATGCTGGCGTTTCACATGGGGCTGTTCCAGATGAGCAAGACTTCCACCATCCTGATCGCCATGCTTGTTTTGGTGGCGCTGGTGGACATCGCAAGTTACCTGCTACGCCGGGTGATGACGCGCTGAATTGCTGCTTGGTAAGGCCCCTGCATTGACAGTTTAGAAGCCTCTACGCAATATCCATGCGTATTTTCAGCCATTTTTGCCCCAAAACTCGCATGGATACTGCGTACTCTACTTCTGACTTGCTGTTAAAGACACCACATTTCCGGGTGCGCTCGCGCCAAACGCCTGCTCACGCAAAATCCGCAGTTGGTCGCGCAGGGTGGCGGCTTTTTCAAACTCCAGGTTGCGCGCCGCGTCCATCATGGCTTTTTCGATCCGCTTGATTTCTTTGGCGATTTCTTTTTCGCCCATGGCTTCGTAGCTGGCTTTTTCTTTGGCGGCGCGCGCGTCTTTTTTGCTTTCATGCGGGTTGAATACGCCGTCAATCAGCTCTTTGACTTGCTTGCTGACGCTCTTGGGCGTGATGCCGTTGGCGAGGTTAAAGGCGATCTGTTTGTCGCGCCGGCGGTTGGTTTCGCCAATCGCTGCTTTCATGGAGTCCGTCATCACATCGCCGTACAGAATCGCGGTGCCGTTCAAGTGCCGCGCGGCACGGCCGATGGTTTGAATCAGGCTGCGGCCGCTGCGCAAGAAGCCTTCTTTGTCGGCGTCCAGAATCGCAACGAGCGACACCTCCGGAACGTCCAGCCCCTCGCGCAGCAGGTTGATACCCACCAGCACGTCAAAGGTGCCCAAACGCAGATCGCGCAAGATTTCCACGCGCTCCACCGTGTCGATGTCGCTGTGCAGGTAGCGGACTTTTACGCCATGGTCGGCCAAGTAATCGGTCAAATCCTCGGCCATGCGCTTGGTGAGCGTGGTGACAAATACGCGTTCATTCTTGGCTACGCGCGCATTGATTTCTGAGAGCACATCGTCCACTTGCGTGGAGGCTGGCCGCACCTCGACAATCGGGTCGACGAGGCCGGTAGGCCGCACCACCTGCTCCACCACTTGCGCGGAACGTTTGGTTTCATAGTCTGCCGGCGTGGCGGAGACAAATACGGCCTGGCGCATCTTGCCCTCAAACTCTTCAAACTTGAGCGGCCGGTTATCCAGCGCGCTGGGCAGGCGAAAGCCATAGTCCACCAGCGTCTGCTTGCGCGAGCGGTCGCCGTTGTACATGGCGTTAAGCTGGCCAATCATCACGTGGCTTTCGTCCAAAAACATCAGCGCATCGTCGGGCAGATAGTCCACCAGCGTGGGTGGCGGATCGCCCGCCTTGGCGCCGGAAAAGTGGCGCGAGTAATTCTCGATGCCTTTGCAAAAACCGAGTTCTTGCAGCATTTCCAGATCGAAACGCGTGCGCTGCTCCAGCCGCTGCGCTTCAACGAGTTTGTTTTCTTTGTAGAACAGATCAAGCCGCTCGCGCAGCTCAGTCTTGATGGTTTCAATCGCCCGCAGCACGGTGGGCCGCGGCGTGACGTAATGGCTGCCGGGGTAGACCGTAAAGCGCGGGATTTTCTGGCGGGTGCGGCCGGTGAGCGGGTCGAATAAGGTGATCGAGTCCACCTGATCGTCAAACAGCTCGATGCGGATGGCCAGCTCGGCATGCTCGGCGGGAAAGACATCAATCGTGTCGCCACGCACGCGGAAGCTGCCGCGCGAAAAATCCAGCTCGCTGCGGGTGTACTGCATGGCCACTAGGCGCGCGATCACATCGCGTTGGCTGAGTTTGTCGCCCACGCGCAGAATCAAAATCATCGCGTGGTATTCGTTGGGGTTGCCAATGCCGTAGATGCATGACACGCTGGCCACAATCACCGTATCGCGCCGCTCCAGCAGGCTTTTGGTGGCAGAAAGGCGCATCTGCTCGATGTGTTCATTAATGGAAGAGTCCTTTTCAATGAACAGGTCACGCTGGGGTACATACGCTTCAGGCTGGTAGTAGTCGTAGTAGCTCACGAAGTACTCCACCGCGTTGTGCGGGAAAAACTCCCGAAATTCCGCGTAAAGCTGCGCCGCCAGCGTTTTGTTGTGCGCCAGCACCAGCGCCGGCCGGCCCATCCGCGCGATGACATTAGCCATGGTGTAGGTCTTGCCGCTGCCGGTCACACCCAGCAGGGTTTGAAACGACAAGCCATCTTCTATACCTTCGACCAACTTGTCGATCGCAGCCGGCTGATCGCCCGCCGGGTCAAACGGCTGGTGCAGCTTGAACGGGCTGCCTTCAAACTCAATCACTTTTGCGGGCGTGGGAACCGCTTCAACCACTGCTGTATCAGCCATATGCACAATCCGCATAAAGGACGCGATGCGCGCCGTTAAAATAGGAGAACATTCGAGTTTAGGTGTGTTTGTAGTGTGTTGCTGCTGACAGGCATATGTCAGCAGTGTTATCTGATCGATCAATTGCTTACTGGAGAGTTTTTGCATGTCCGCGCAACTGTTCGCAGCGGTGGAAATGGCCCCGCGCGACCCAATTCTTGGCCTGAATGAAGCATTTAACGCGGACTCCCGCGCCACCAAAGTCAATTTGGGTGTGGGCGTGTACACGAACGATGAAGGCAAAATTCCAGTCCTGCGTGCGGTTGCCGCGGCTGAAAAAGCGCGTACCGCCCAAGTTGCGCCGCGCGGCTATCTGCCCATCGACGGCATTGCCGCGTATGACAGCGCAGTACAAAAACTCCTGTTTGGCGAAAACTCTGAACTGCTCGCGCAAGGCCGCGTTGTGACGGCGCAAGCGCTGGGGGGCACCGGCGCACTGAAAATTGGCGCGGATTTTCTCAAGCAACTCAATCCGAATGCGGTTGTGGCCATCAGTGACCCGAGCTGGGAAAACCACCGCGCGCTGTTTGAAACCGCCGGTTTCAAAGTGCAAAGCTATCCCTACTACGACGCTGCCACGCACGGCCTGAACTTTGCCGGCATGCTCTCTGCCATCAAGGCGCTGCCTGCAGGCTCCATCGTGGTGTTGCATGCGTGCTGCCACAACCCCACCGGCGTAGATCTGTCCAGCGAGCAATGGCAGCAGATCGTGCAGACTGTCAAAGCAGGTAGCCTCGTGCCTTTTCTGGACTTTGCCTACCAGGGTTTTGGTGATGGGATTGAGTCTGACGGTGCAGCGCTGCGCATGTTTGTGCAAAGCGGGATGAATTTTTTCCTGTCCAACTCATTCTCAAAGTCGTTTTCGCTTTACGGCGAACGGGTCGGTGCGCTGTCTATTGTCACAGGCAGCAAGGAAGAATCGGCGCGTGTGATGAGCCAGCTCAAGCGCGTAATTCGCACCAACTACTCCAACCCGCCCACGCACGGCGGAGCGGTGGTCGCTGCAGTTCTGACTAACCCCGAATTACGGGTGATGTGGGAGCAGGAGCTGGCAGAAATGCGTGATCGCATTAAGCTGATGCGCACCACGCTGGTGGTGGAGCTAAAAGCCAAGGCGCCGAAGCACGATTTCAGTTTTGTGGGCGCGCAGCGCGGCATGTTTTCTTATTCCGGACTGACCGCAGCGCAAGTAGACCGTTTGCGGGAAGAATTTGGCATCTATGCCGTCTCCACCGGCCGCATCTGCGTGGCTGCGCTCAATTCCCGCAACGTCGGCTACGTGGCGGACGCAATAGCCAAGGTGCTCTAGCCTGGGGATTTGAGGTCGCTAGCCGAAACCGCTATACTAGAAAGCTATTCCTCGATAGCTCAGTCGGTAGAGCGCCGGACTGTTAATCCGTAGGTCCCTGGTTCGAGCCCAGGTCGAGGAGCCAGATACCAGCCTGCATCGGCATCGCCGTTGCGGGCTTTTTTCTACCTACCTGTTGCAGAAGTCAAAAGCAGAACAAGCCGCCGCTGCGATCTGTAGCTTGCGCAAACAAGATCCAGCCAGACAACGCAGCCAGTGCGGCGCCCGCAAGACGACCGCCAAGCCGCCCATCTGCATTAATCCGCGCGAAAATACTGCGCCTACTCATGACTTCACCCGCCGCCTTCAGCGCCGGCACAGCCATTAACGTCACTGACGTACCTACACCAAACGCCAGCATGGCAGCGCCTGCAGTGACCGGGTTATTGGACAGTGCTGCGGTGAGAAGGCCTGCATAAAGCAGGCCGCAGGGCATGAATGCCCACAACAATCCAGTAACGACCGGGCGATTCCATGCTGTGGTTCGCGAATGTGATTTGGGAGTGCGGATGATCTGCCCGCCCGTCGTAGGCGAGCCTGTACGGTTGGCGCGCGACACGGCTGCGTGTGCCCATTGGCCAATGAACCGCGGCTGCTGGCCGGCAATGGCCAAGTGCAGCGCAAGCACGAAAATCGCTACGTGAAGCATGACCCAAAACGGCTGCGCCACGCGCATCAGCACAACCGCCTCACGCAGCACCGCAAACATGGTTGCCATCAGCACACCCAGCAGCGCATATCCAAGTGCGCGGCCAACATTGAAAAGCAGCCATGGCTTCCACGCCAGTGGCTCGCGCCCGCCGCCAAGCGCCCACGTGGCCGGGCCTGCACACATCGCTACGCAGTGCGGACTGCCGGCAACCCCCATTAAAAAACCGGTTGCCACCAACGTCAGAAAGAGCGCGCTCTCAGGCATCGTTGTGCAAATCCAGGCGCTGATCTTTGCGGGCTGTCCCGGCCAAAGTGTATGTCAGGGAGCAAGCGCTGGCGGTAATTGCCAGAAAACCAAAAAACGCTACCGTATAAACACCGCTTGGCGGAAGCGCAAAGTGGTCTTTGAACCAATGCAGTTCAGCTGGATCGACGATGGCAAACACAACCGCCTCAAGCGCACACGCCGCCAAGAACGCGGGCCAGAGAATGAACATCCAGCGCTGCTTTGCTGAGGCTGCCATTTTATTTGGCCAACCCGCCGGTAGCGCTATGGTTGCGCGCTTTTTGCGCAGGCTCCAGCGCGGCAGTGGAACCCGCCTGGGCACGCGCCTGATTCGCAGCGCTGCGCTGGGCGTCGCTGGCGATCAACGGATCCGGTAGCGCAAAGGCAATGATCGTTGTGATTACGCCTGCGATCACGGCCACAATTGGGCCGCTCATGAGCAGCCAAACCGATAGCTCGCGCCACCAGGGTTTGAGCGGGGGATCTTGGGTCATGACAGCCTCCTAACGTGGGACGACAAAAACAGACTTTTCTGTGACTTCAGACTCAACCGCGTCAATTGATCGAATCTTAAAAACAATCGGCTGAGATCCTGGCGATGCGGCACCTACGGGCACGGTAACGCGGAGTGTCACCCACTTGGACTGCGCAGCGCCAAGCTCCAGCTGCTGTTCTGAAGCGATTTTGATGCCCGGCAAGCCGCTCACGTCAATGTGAAACCGGCGTGTTTCTTCCGCTGCGTTCATGACTTGCAGTCGATAGATGTTCTCTACGTCGCCTGGGGCAACGATTCTGGCAATCACGGCACGGTCACGCACTACGTCAACT
>JBJOQV010000057.1:0-3308 GCA_046049785.1 Pseudomonadota bacterium | reverse complement strand
TGCGGTAGCCGTAGTAAGACGCCACCATCGCCACACAGGCAATCCCGCACTCGGGCGCTTCGGTCTGCAAAATGATGGGGACGCGGTTTGCGAACATGAAATTTTCTAGTGTTCTATCTCTATCGAACTACAAACGCGCTTTGAGCTGCAGTACCGGCTCAAACACCCATTCAAACACGGTGCGTTTTTCAAGCAGGATGTCGGCGCCCACCAGCATGCCGCTTTTGAGCGGAAACTCCTGGCCCTGCGCGCTGACGGTCTGCTTGTCCAGCTTCACATCCACGCGGTACACCGGTTCTTTCACCACGAACGGCCCGACCTTTTCGCCCTGGCTCCACACGGTGCGGCTCACGCCTTCCACCACGCCGCGGTATTGCCCGAAGCGTTGAAACGGAAATGCTTCATAGCGCAGCTCGACCACGTTGCCCGGTTTGACAAAACCAATCGCACGCGTGGGTACGAGTAGTTCCACGTGCAGGCCGCTGCCCTGCGGCAGAATGGTGGCGAGCAGCTGATCGGTGATCACGCTCTGGCCCTGCGTCAGCGCGACATTGGTGACCACCCCGGCAAAGGGCGCGCGCAGCACGGTTTCGCGTTTTGATTCGGCCAGCTCTTCAATCTTGCTTTGCGCCAGCTCGCTTTGCTGGCGCTTGAGCTGCTCGATCTGCGCGCGCGCACGCATCGAAATACTGGGCTCCTCCGCGCGCGCGGCGCCCAGATCGCGCTCGATCGTGGCGCGCTGGCGGCGCAGCGCCTCTAACTTGACGCGCTGGTCCAGCACTTCGTCGCGGCGCTGCTGCGCCACGATGTCGGAGACAAATTTTTCTTCGGTCAGATCGCTGTAGCGTTTGGCAAGCTGCTCGGCGCTGGCCACGCGCTGCTGCTGCAGTTTGATTTCGCCATCGATTTGCAGCACTTCTTTTTGCAGATCGGCAATCCGGCGGCGCAACTGCTCGGCCTGCTGGTTGGCCAGGCTGCCGGCTTCGCGCTGCTCGCGCGAGAGAGTGTCAATGCGCTGATTGATCTCCTGCTGTACCAGCTCACTGGTCTGCGCGGCGGCTTTGCGTGTGGTCTCGAACGTCAGCCGCGCCACCGGTGCACCCGCGTCCACGCTCTGGCCTTCGCGCACCAGCAGCTGCGCCAGCGTGCCGGTTTCAGGAATCAAGAGCCGCGCCGCGCCCGCGTCCAGCGCAAGATAGCCTTCTACCCGCTCGCGGCGCGAAAACTCGCCGGTCAGTGCAAACAAGATGGTGGCCGCAGCGCAGGCCAGTGCCAGCGCGGTAAATACCCACAGCGGCACCGGCCGCGCAAGCGACACTTCACCCAGCAGCTTGTCGCGCTGCGCGTCAATCGCTTCCTGGCGGAACAGTTGAGACATACCGTATGAGTGAATAGAAATCTTGCGCGATGGCCTAAATGCGGGCCGCCCCTGTCGCGCCGCGCAATGATGGCATAAACATGCACGCAATGCACGGCGCAGAGCGGTTTTTGATGCGTTATTTGAAAACGTCTACGCAATATCCATGGGCTTTTTGAGGCAAAAATGGCTGGAAAAGCGCATGAATACTGCGCAAGACAGCGTTGCTTTAGCGCCGCTCGCGCAGCGTGGTGATCAGTACCGCAAACAGCGCGAGCGCGCTTAGCGTGAACAAAATCAGTGCCCAGGTGGGATACGACAGCCCAAAGAACGGCGGCACTTTGTCACCGCAGCCGCCAAAGGCCATGAAGACTTTTGGGTACATGTCGGCCAGCATCAGGCCGTTGATAAATTCAGAGACGCGGTCGCGCCCGCAGTCGATCAGCGGGTTTGCGCTGACGTACAAATGCCGCACCGCCACGCCAATGCCGCCCAGTGCAAACAGCGCGCCAAGACTACCCAGCAGTAGCCGCAGAGCACCGGTGTAGCTGGACGCCGCGGCCAGCAGCGTACATACGCCCAGGCCAATGAACAGGTAGCGCTGCGCGATACAGAGCGGGCAGGGATTGAGTTTGAGGCTTTGTTGCAGATACACCGCAAGGGCGACCGCGCCAAGCGATGCGAGGCCAATCAGGAGGAGAAACCAGGTGTTGCGGACGTGGACGGCGTTGCGGCGTGACATGGGCGGATACGGAGCCAATAAGCGCGCATGATACCCGCGGCCGAAGTTGCATTGAATAGCGCACGCAAGAACGCACGACAGCTGGTTGAAGCCAGCCGCCGCGCGGTAGGTGATAGTGCGGTGAAGGGCTGTGGGCGCGGCATTACATCCGCTCCACATCCGGGATGACGGCGATCAACTGGCCGTCTTCATAGATGGCGCCCAGCACCTGGCCACCCATGATGACGGTGCCGAATTCGCGCACCGGAATGCGCGGCGCGGCTTGTGCGCGTGCTTGCTTTCGCTGCGCACGTGCGTAACCGATCAACACCCCGGCCACCTTACGTGCCGCCGCTGCCAATACCGGCACCGGCGCTGACGCGTGTGGCGGTGCCTGAGCCACAAACGATGCTTGCTTGAACATGACAATCTCCTGATGAATACAAAAAAGTTCTACTTCAAAAAAACATCGTCATCTGCAGCCCGCGCCGGTACCTGAGCTTTGCCTGTGGCAGCGGGTGCGACCTGCTGCGATGCGCCACCCGCAAGGCCGTAGCCCCGCGGCGCAAGACGCACGGCATCACCCGTGCGCACCGTCTTGCCAGACAAATCCAAGTACCCGGCGTCAAACTGCACATGACAACCTTTGCCGGTGGCGTCCGGCCTTGCGCGCGGCGCTATCTGCCGCCACACAAGCGCTTGCAATTCACCGGGTCTGTTGCTGTGCCGCGCTACGCATCCCGTAGCTGCGGGGCAGGTGAACTGCTTCCTGAATCGCCTTGCCACCTTCAGGTGCGGTGGCCGCTACGGCAAGCCGTCAAGGCAAAAACTGCGGCAAATCGAAAACAAAAAAACCAAAACAAAAGGCCCGGATGCTTGGTAGCGATCCGGGCCCGTGTAGGGGGAGCGTTAAGTGCTAACTCGGTCGAGTCACCACTTCCGGATCAAAACTGCGTGCATCAAAACCATTGCCGCCGTTACCAGCATTGCCAGCGGCGCTGGCAGCCAGCCCAAACGCTGCGCCGGCCAGGCCAAAACCCATTTTGGGTGTCAGTGCTTGCATGGGAGCGCTGGTGTGCACGCGCACCCACGCACGGGCGTGGCGGCTGCGCGAAAAAGCGCGCAAGCAAGCGCCGCCCTGCAGCAAACGCTGCAGCATCGCGGTGCGAATGATTGAATTGCTTTTCACGCGGCGCTCCTTTTGGTTAATGGGTTGATTGGAAACATCTT
>JBJOQV010000056.1:0-3295 GCA_046049785.1 Pseudomonadota bacterium | reverse complement strand
CGTTGAAAGCCCAGCGCCTGAAAGTACGCGCCGAATTTTTGGCTTGCCACGTCCACCTCGCCAAAGGTCATGTGCTTGCCCATGCACTCATAAGCGGGCTTGGCGGCGTATTTGGTGAACGCTTCGTCCATCAACTGCACCAGTGATTGGTACTGATTGATGTCGATATTCTCAGGCACGCCCTTGGGGTAGCTCTTGAGCCAGAATTTGTCCATGTGGGGTCTCCTCTGATAGTTTTTGTGTAAGTAGTGCGCGCGTGTGTTGCGCAGGTGCGAAAGTGTGGCAGAACGCCGCGCGGGGGACAAGCGCGCTAATTAGACGGTGGCTTTGATATGCAGCAGATTGGTGAGGCGTCTACGCAATATCCATGTGCCTTTTCAAGCAAAAATGCCTGAAAAACCGCATGGATATTGCGTAGATGCCCTTATGTGCTGACTCAAAGCAGCATTTGCAGCGCCTGCGCCTGCGGCCCAAACGCATAGGCGTCCATGCCCAGGCAGCCGTGCGTCACGCCTTCATAAAGCCGCACGCCCACAGGTGGCGCGCCGCTGGCGCCCGCTGCCACATAAAACGGCAGCCAGTGTTCATCGGTGGGATGCGCCTTTTCCGCCAGCGGCGCCTCTTTGCGATAGTGCGCCAGCGCATGCCAATCGCCCGCGGCCACGGCATCGGCCACCCAGGTGCGAAAGGCCAGGCACCAGGGCTCTTCTAGCGCGTCCTGCGCGCGCATGCCGGCTGCGCCAAACACCTCGCGCAGGTTGTGCACCACACCGCCGGTGCCCATCACCAGCACGCCTTCGCCGGGCAGAGCTGCCAGCATCTGGCCCAGCGCGATTTGCATCAACGGTGCCATGTGCGGCGAAAGTGCAATCGGCAGCACCGGCACGTCTGCCGCCGGGAATAGATTCATCAGCGGCACCCACGCGCCGTGGTCCAGCCCCTCGGTGTCTGAAAACGCGTGCGCCACGCCTGCTTCCTCCATCATGCGGTGCACATGCAGCGCCAGATCGGGCGCGCCTGGCGCGTCGTAGCGCAGCTTGTAGAGTTCGGCCGGAAAGCCGGCAAAGTCGTGAATCGCCGGATGCTGCGCCGCACGAAAAATCACCGGCGTGCGCCCGGCGGTGTGTGGAGAAAACACCACGATCGCGCGCGGTTTGCCGATGTGCTGCGTGATGGCCCTGCCAAGCTTGGCCCAGAACGCGCCTGTTTCGCCGGGGGCAAGCGCAAGCGTGGGCGCGCCGTGAGACACGAAGATCGGTGGGTATGCGCTGATCGCTGGCATGGTGCACACTTCGAATAAGGCCGTGCAATGATGTTAGAACCTATCTCAATTTCAATCGCAGCCGTGTTTGAACAGGAGATAGTTTTTAACTACACCGCGCTGGGCATCCTTGGCGTGTATTCGTACAAATTCGAGACAAAAAGGCGGTCACGATGAAACTGAAGTGCTTACTGCCCATGCTGGCGATGTTCATCATGCTTGCCGCGCCACTACCTGCCAGCGCGCAGGACAAAGTGGTTTATCACATCGATGATGCTGCGCTGCAGGCCACCAAAGGCCTGCGCAACATCAAAAACCATCTGGATACCGACCCGTCGGTGCAGATAAGCGTGGTCACGCATGCGCAAGGCGTAGATTTTTTGATGGACGGCGCGCAGGACAAAGGCGGCTATCCGTATCAACTGCTTGTGGCGGATTTGGCCAAGCGCGGCGTGAAATTTGAAATCTGCGAAATCACCTTAAAAAACCGCAACTTCAAACGCGAGCAATTCATCAGTGAAGCGAGCTTTACTCCCTCAGGCGTGGTACGGATTGCACAGTTGCAGTCAAAAGACCGCGCGGCGTACATCAAACCTTGAGCAGGCAAAGCTGATGACGGATTGACAATTTTTGGCGGGAATAGACCATAAAAGACAAAAGGCGCCGAGGGGCGCCTTTGCTCAGCCATAAAGGTTTTAAGCGGTCACACCCAAGTCGCATTGCCAGACCCACCACCGACCAGAGCGAGCTGCAGAGTCGATAGCTCGATTGTGCCGCTGGGCTGCGCAACTTGTGTTACTTCGCTTTGAGATTGGGTTTTGACTTCGATGACTTGGCTTGTAGTTTGCATGATGTTGCTCCTGTGTTAAGCGAGAGTGGTTGCTAGAAATGTATTTGGGTGATACGTGGTTGTTACAAATCCCTAAAACATGGGATATTGTGGTGTGATGCGACGCGGTTTGTGTATTACTTTTTAAGCAAAACAAGTAGGGTCATACGTGTTGAGTACAGAGAGCCGTCCGCCGAGTGGTGACGTGAGTGCGCAAATGGACGCCGTATTGGTGCGCATTCGGCAGGAATTGGTCAAGCCTCGCGCCGAGAGCGCCGCGCTCGTGAAGGCCGAGCTTGCGCAACTGAAATCACTAAGTGGCCAACTTTTGAACGGCAAGCTGGTTGAATGCCTGCTAAGCGGAGCCCAGTTCTTTTATGTGAACGGCATGGTTGCTGAAGGGCTAGCACCATCTGCCGACGCGGTCGAGTTTGCGCGGATTGCGGATGACAAAGTGCTCTTGCGCAAGGCGCTCACGTTTCACGGGATCCTGCAAACGGATACAGGAAATTTCCCAAGAGCTATCGAATACTTGAGTGAAGCGCTGGAGCTTGCGATAAGTATTCAAGACAAACCAGGCGAGTTTTCGGTTTGGGCCAACATTGGTCTTGGTCTACTGTATGCAGCGCAATATGATGAGTCAATTGAATGTTCAGAGCGCGCGGTTGCGCTTGCCCGGCAAGACTCGGCGTTAGCTGCGCTTTCTACAGGTGCGCTTGGCAACATTGCTCTTGCCGCGCTTCACAAAGAAGACTTTGCTAGAGGGCTGCGCGCAGCTAAACAAGCTGTTGCTGGCTCTGGCGCTCCGCAAAACGCAACCGATGCTCTGACGCGCGTCACGAATGAATCGATCTATTCTCGCTTACTGCTAGAAGTCGAGAGTCTTGCTAAAGCCAAAGAGCGCTGTGAGTTGGCCAAGCAGTTTGCAAAGCAGTCAGGCTCGGAGCGAGCAGAGCTATCTGCCGCTATCGCCGAAGGCCTGTACGAAGTCCATGCCGGGCTAAAAGATGTTGGCCTGTCGCGATTGGAGAAAGCGCTTGAGAGAGCGAGAGGATTAAAGAGTTTCCTGCGCGACACCCTCGTGGCCATGGTCAAAGGCTACGAAGCCGCCGGCGAGCCCGAGAAAGCCTTGAGTTATCTACGCGAACTCATGCTGCACACCCGCCAGGCCCAGCAAGAGAACGTCCTCTACCACCACCGCCTGC
>JBJOQV010000055.1:0-3403 GCA_046049785.1 Pseudomonadota bacterium | reverse complement strand
ACAAACCTTTGCCTGCGGCCTGCCGCTCCAGATCTGAATCACCAGCCGTCCAGATAACCTGATACTTGCTGGGGATATCTGTAGGCCGCAGAATTTCTAGCGTTCCCTTTGCACTCACACGCAGAATATTCCCGGCCACGGCGGGTGCGTAGCCGGCGAGCCGGGTCTCCCACTCGTTGGTGCCGGCCTTCTTGCGCTGCACGAGAAGCTCACCTTGTTCAGACATGAGTGTTCTGCTATTACCATCCTTTGACAGCAGGTATTGCCCTGCGAGTAGCAGCTCGCCTTGCTGCAGCTGTGAGCCGCGATCAGCGCCCTTACCAGCGCTAGCACGCCGAAGTTGCTCCGAAACAGTCACGGTCGCACCGTTCACAAGACTGACATCGACCTGATTGCGCCCGGCGCGATTGAAAGCCAGCACACTGTTCGGTCCGCTGGAACCGTTGTTGGCGGCAAAGAACTTGTTGTCATCGCCCATGTGGCCGTTGCGATCTGGCGGAGGAAACAGGCAGCCAATGATCGCCTCAACCGCCAAACCAATGACACCGAGCACCGGATTCATGGCAACCCCGATCCACTTACCGACCTCACTGACCACTCTGCCAACATCGCCGCCGATCAGCAGCCCCAGACCGGTTGCAACGCTGGACAGGCCCATGCCAAAGCCATTGGCCACTCCAGAACCCATTTGGGCAAAGCCAACCGCAACTTGCGAGGCACCCGCCAGTTCCCGGCTATTGGTCAGCGCTGCGATGGCGCTGAGGCCAACGCTGGCGCCTCCAAACGTGTTACCGCCCGAGATCATTTCCAGCGCCTGCTGCCCACGCTGCGCAGCAACCGCTACCTTGGCTAAATCCGATGAACCGAGTACCCGGGCGAAAAGGTAGGTAGTACCTGCGATGTCTTTACCGGCATCGCCACTGTTGAATTTATCGACGACGTCCAGCGCCGCACTCAGGCGTGTCACCAGACCGCCCTGGCCGCCACGGTCCAGCAAATCACCGATCGCGCTCAGGGAGCTGCGGGCCGTCAGCACCAAGTCGCCGTCGGTGGCGGCATAGTTGTTGACGACTGTGCGAGCAGTGCGGATTGACGCCGCGACTGACCCGCCCGCCCCACCCGCAACAACGCTGCCACTTTCGAACAGATCAAGCACTGCATTCCACTTGTCGGTGGAGCTGCCGCCTTCCAGCAGATCGGTGGCACTGCGGACCATCTGCTCTGCGGCTTGCGGCGAAACGTTCAGCGCCTGCGCTACGTAACCAGCAGCGGACTGCCATGTCGCAGTGCCTGTATCAAGCTGCTTTTTCAGCCCGAGCATCGCTGTACCAACGCGCGCAGCATCGTTGCCCATGATCGGGATGATCGCGCCGAGCACGCCGTCCAGGTCACCTTGTCCAGAGGTGAATTGACGCGTCAAGTCCTGCGCGGCTTTAAAGTATTTTTCAGCGCCAGTTCCCGCATTCGCGCGGCCAAACGACGCCAAGGCCGATTCAAAGGCAGATGCAACATCACGCTGCTCGAACGCCTGAATGGAATCAAACGCGGCGCCGAGATTGCGCGCCAGGCTCCCGTCGCCGGTGGGATCGAACAGACGGCCGACCGACTCAAGCGATCCACGCGCGGTCTTGAGCAGATCCCCGCCATTGTTGCGGTGCTCGGTCACTAACGTGCGCGCCAGACCCAGACCAGCCGCAATCGACGCTTTTGCATTACCCCCGGCAATGGAGTTGGCGCTTTCCATCAGCGACAAAACGGTGTTCCATGAATCATCTGCTGGCCTACCTGAACCGCTGGCCGGACCCGGTGCCTGGCGGGTTAACTCCGCTCTACCGCGCACCAGCGCATTCGCATCGGCGGCAGACAAGTTAAACAAGGGTGCAATTCTGGCCGCGACGCCCTCCAGCGTGAACTTGCCGCTATCAATATCCTGCTTGAGCAGTAAGGCGGTCTGGGCGATCTGCGTGCCTTGCTGCCCCATCAGCGGTGCCAGCGATGCGACTACCCCTTCAAGGGAGCCCTGGCCGCTGGTCAGTTGCGCTGCAAGACCGCGCCCTGCAGTGAGATAGCGGTTGACATCACCCAGCGTCCTGGTCGCTTCCGGCCCAAGCGTTCTGGCTGCCGCTTCCAATACCTCTTGCGTGAAGACAAACGGTTCTTTTCCGCCACGCTGCGCTTCAAGAGAGTTGATGGCGGCGACAATCGCATTGACTTTGGAAGGATCCGCACCGAGCGCCGTCGCAATTCGACCGGCGGTCTTCCTAACGTCGAATTTGTTGGCGCCCAAATCACTGGCAACGTCGAAGCCGATCTGGGCTAGCGCTGCGGCCTGCGGCCCACCTAGCGCGGCAAGGGCCACCGCCAGCTGTTCAGTGCTCTTGGCCTGCGCCACACTGGTAACCATGCTTTGCGCTGTAATGATGACCTGGCTGGCAGTGAGTAGTGCCGCTTGCGACTTGCCATCCAACCGGCCACTCATAGCGCCGATCAAATCGGCAAGTTGCAGCGGTTGGCCCGCCTTGGCACTGGCAATGCTGGCAATCGCGTAGTAGATGGCCTGTGTGTCGTCAGAGTTCAGGCCAAACACCACGCCTAGGTCAAGCGCTACACGTTGAAGGTTGGCCTTGCTGCCCTTGGACAACTCTTCCGACACCGAAACGACCCCGGCGGCGATCCGCTGAACATCTTCACCCGCGAACTCTGCGAGGCCAAGAATCGCTTCTTTGAACGTGGCCTGGCCCGCACTCACGCGCTTGCCAACCTCGGCCATGCGTCCGGCGCTGCGCAGAGTGGAATCGCCCAGCGCGGTACCCATACTCAGCAGCACAGACCCGGCGGTTGTGTCACTTGGCGTGCCGCCAGCATTTGCGCGAACAACGTCGCGGATTTTCGAAGCACCCTTTACCCAATGTGCAATGCGCATGAGCTGCGCGTCGCCGGTGACGGCGGCGGCGGTTTCCAAGGAACCAGAGATCAGGCCAGGCACCTGCTGACTCGGATTCGCAGCGATTCCCGCGAGTACCAGATCGACGGCTTTGCGCGCACCAGCCTCGGAAAATTTCCCCGTTGCTACCAACTCCTTCACCATGGCGTTTACATTGATTGCCACGCCCTGTTTCGCCGCTTTTACCAAGTTGTCAAAGCGGTTATACACAGCCCTTGCCGTGTAGCCGTCCGGACTTGCGCTGGAAGAGATGGCCGATAAAACGGCGCTAACGTCAGAATCCGGCTTAAGCCCCCCCAATCCAGCAAGCAGGCGCGAACCCATCATGAGCTGATCGTTCTTGGGCGGCAGTGAATAGCATTCCCGCATTAAGTCCACTATCTTGCGCACGTCAAGCCGTGTTTTGGACAGCTCACGCTCGAGCTCCTTCTGCGGATCACGCGTCTGCGCGACTGCAGG
>JBJOQV010000054.1:0-4201 GCA_046049785.1 Pseudomonadota bacterium | reverse complement strand
TGCCGCCGGCGATGTGGCCGGGCCGTATCAGTTCACGCACACTGCGGCGCATCAGGCCTGGTACGCCGCGGTCAACGCGTTGTTTGGCACATTCAAAAAGTTCAAGGCTGACTATTCAGTGATTCCTTGGGCGACGTTTATCGACCCCGAGGTCGCACGTGTGGGTTTGAACGAACAGGAAGCCAAAGAAAAGAACATCCCCTACGAAGTCACCAAATACGGCATTGACGATCTTGACCGCGCGATTGCCGACAGCGAAGCGCACGGCTTTGTCAAAGTGCTTACCGTGCCCGGCAAAGACAAAATCCTGGGCGTGACGATTGTGGGCACGCACGCCGGAGATTTGCTGGCGGAGTTCGTGCTGGCGATGAAGCACGGGCTAGGCCTGAACAAAATCCTCGGCACGATTCATACGTATCCCACGCTGGCAGAGGCCAACAAATACGCCGCCGGCGAGTGGAAGCGCGCACATGCGCCGCAAAAGCTGCTGGAGTATGTCGGCAAGTTTCATGCGTGGCGTTTGGGCTAGGTTTCAATATGGACTACGCAATATCCATGCGCCTTTTGAAGCAAAAATGGCTGGAAAGGCTCATGGATATTGCGTAGAGCACATCAAAACCACTCAGATTTGTAAGTTTGCATCCATGGTGACGACCAAATCGTATGTGAAGCGTTAATAGTGGCATCTGGAGAACAACAATGAATCGGTTTTTTATCTTTTTAATTGGCGCACTGCTGTCGGCCAGCGCGTTCGCGTTTGACCACAGCGCGTTCGATGCGCTGCTCAAAAAGCACGTGGTGCTGGTGGATGGCGGCAAGGCCACCAAGGTCAACTACGGCAACTTTGCCAAGGATCGCGCGCAGCTCAAGAGCTATCTGGACAGCATCTCCAAAGTCAGCGCGACTGAGTACAAAGGCTGGAATAAGAACACCCAGCTCGCGTTTCTTATCAACGCTTACAACGCTTATACGATTGAGCTGATCCTCACCAAATACCCCGACCTCAAATCAATTAAAGATCTGGGCGGTACATTCTCCAGCCCGTGGAAGAAAAAGTTCTTCACGCTGCTGGGCGAAGAAAAACATCTGGACGATGTGGAGCACGGCATGATCCGCGCAGACGGCGTATTCAACGAACCGCGTATCCACTTCGTGGTGAACTGCGCCAGCATCGGCTGCCCGGCGTTGCGCAACGACGCAATCACCGCAGACAAACTCGAATCGCAGCTGGAAGACAGCACCAAAAAATTTCTGGCCGACCGCAGCCGCAACCGCATTGCAGACGGTAACGTGCAGATCAGCAAGATTTTTGACTGGTACGGCAAAGACTTTGCCAAAGGCTGGAAGGGTTACACCTCGCTAAACCAATTCCTGGCCAAATACGCAGATGCGCTCACCGAAAACGCTGCAGACAGACAAGCCCTGGCTGAAGGAAAACTCAAAACAAGTTTTCTTGATTACGATTGGGGCTTGAACCTTGCAAGGTAAGTCTTTGAACTTTCTCCTTATGAACAAGAGACTTTGCACCGCTGTCACAGGCGGTGTTTTTTTGCTCACCGCGCACATTGTGGCGGCGCAAGAGGTGGTCGTGGGCAATTTTTCGCAGGCCGCATCGATTGAAGCTGCCGGCTTTAGGCCGATGCTGCTGCCCAAAATCGAGGTCCACACACAATACAGCTTGGTGGAAGACGGTGGTGTAAAAGTTTTGCAGGCCGTGGCCGATGCGAGCATGAGCGGGCTGACGCGTGAGGTCAATATCGATCTAAAGCAAACACCCATCATCGAATTTCGCTTCAAGGTTGAAGAGCTGCCCAAGGGCGCGGATATCAAGACCAAAGCGGGTGATGATTTTGCCGCGCGCATTTACCTGCTGTTTGATTACGACATCAACAAACTCAGTTTTGGCGACCGTACCAAAATCCGCATCGGCCGCAGCATCTACGGCAACACACTGCCCACGGCTGCCATCAACTACGTGTGGGACACCCAGTATCCGGTGGATAGCATCATCCCCAACGCCTACACCGACCGCGTGCGCGCCGTGGTGGCGGAAAGCGGCGCGGCCAGGCTCGGCCAATGGGTGAGCGTGCGCCGCAATGTGGCGCAAGACTTCAAGCAGGCCTTTGGCGATGAAGCCCCGCGCATCATCGGCATTGCGATTGCAACAGACGCTGACAACACCAAGAGCAGCGCACGGGCGCGCTACGGTGACATTCGCTTTACCGCGCCATGACTGCGCATATCGTCCTCGTGGGTGGCGGCCACGCGCACGCCGGTGTGCTGCGCTTGCAGGCTGAAAGCCGCCTGATCGGCGCGCAGCTCACCGTGATTTCGCCCAGCAGACTTGCCGCCTATTCCGGCATGCTGCCAGGCTGGATGGCGGGCCACTACACCTGGCAGGAGATCTGCCTGGACTTTCAAGCGCTTGCCACCAAGGCCGGCGCGCAGTTTGTTGAAGGCTCAGTTCGGTCCCTTGATCTTGAAGCCAAACAACTGCATTTGCAGGATGGCACGGTGATGCGCTTTGACGTCCTCAGCCTGAATATCGGCTCCACCCATCGCCCGCCCGTATCTGCCGATGCCAGTGCGGTGCTGCCGCTACGGCCGCTGGGCGATTTGATGCCGCGCACACGCGAGTTTGTTGAGCAATACCGGCAAACGCAGGCGCTGCTCTCCGTCATGGTGGTGGGCGCCGGTGGTGCGGGATTTGAGATGGCGCTGGCCATGCAGCACAGTTTGAAAAAAGCGTATCCCGGTCGTGAACTGCGCGTGAGTATCGTCACAGACGGCACGGCGCCGCTGCCCACGCACAGCAAGGCGGTGCAGCGCATGGCCGCCAATATCTTGCGCGAGCGCGGCGTTGAACTGATCAAAGATACCGTGGTGGAAAACATCGAAGGACATCACATCACCCTGCGCCAAGGCAGTGGCTCAGCCCAGCGCAGTTCTGTTGAGTATGTTGAAAAGATCATCTGGGCTGGCGGCGCGCAGCCGCATCTGTGGCCCCAGCAAAGCGGCCTTGCGCTGGATGCGCGCAGTTTTATTGAGGTGAACGCCGCGCTGCAAAGCACATCGCACCCGTTTGTATTTGCCAGCGGCGACTGCGCAGGTTTTGACCCGCCGCTACCCAAAGCCGGCGTGTATCCGGTGCGGCAAGGCCCCTTGCTTGCAGGCAATCTGGCCGCTGCTGTTAGTGGAGCACCGCTCGGACCCTACGTACCGCAACGCCGCGCGCTGGGCCTGTTTGCCACCGGCCCCAAGCACGCCATCGCCAGCTACGGGCCGTTTGCGTTCTCCGGTGCGTGGGTTTGGCGGTGGAAAAACCGCATTGACGCACGGTTTATTCGTAACCACTCTTTCAAGGCAGAATGAATGAGCTGTACGCAATATCCATGCGGTTTTTCAGGCAAAAATGCTCCAAAAGGCGCATGGATATTGCGTATGGGCATTTATGTGGAAAATTCGTGAGACTACGCAGCTTATGTTTGCCCGTATGAAGCTGTTTGCATCGGCACAATTTCAAAGCCTGCTGGTGTAATGGCATCGCGTTGCCTAAGACGAACCTGATTGATTCTTTGTTTGCACTGACCCGGAGTTTTAATGATGGCCAAGCCGTTTTTTTCTCGTATTCCCCAAATAATGCTGGCTGGCGCGCTGCTGGCCGGTGCCGCACTTGCCCACGCGCAGCAGGTTTTGCGCGTGACCACCATCCCGGAGGAAGCCGCCACCGAGCAGGTGCGTAAATTCACGCCGCTGGCCAACTACCTGGAGAAGCAACTAGGCATGAAGGTGGAATTCACCCCGGTGACGGATTACCCCGCGGCGGTGGAGGCGCTGGTGAACAAGCGCGTGGATCTGGTGTGGTTTGGCGGTTTCACGCACGTGCAAGCGCAGTTGCGATCGGGCGGCAAGATTGTGCCGATTGCACAGCGCGAGGAAGACACGCGCTTTCAGTCCGTATTTATCGCCAAAACCGATTCCGGCATCAAAACACTGGCAGACATGAAAGGCCGCGAAGTGTCTTTTGGTTCGCAGAGCAGCACGTCTGGCCACTTGATGCCGCGCAGCTTCTTGCTGCAAGCTGGGCTGAACCCCGAGCGCGACTTCCGCCGTGTGGCCTTCAGCGGTGCGCATGACGCAACCATCGCCGCCGTGGCGGCCGGCAAGGTGCAGGCGGGTGCGCTGAATATCTCGGTTTGGG
>JBJOQV010000053.1:0-4109 GCA_046049785.1 Pseudomonadota bacterium | reverse complement strand
GTCCACGTAGGCCAGGCCGTCCTCGATCAAGGCCTCGGCCGCGCGGTACATAAAGTCAAAGTAATCGCTGGCGTGGTAGTAGTGGCTGGTGCCGTACTTGTTCCAGTCAAAGCCGAGCCATTTGGCGGTATCCAGAATCGAATCGACGTATTCCTGCTCTTCTTTTTCGGGATTGGTGTCGTCAAAGCGCATGTGGCATACGCCGTCATAGTCGCGCGCCAGGCCAAAGTTCAGGCAAATGCTCTTGGCGTGGCCAATATGCAGGTAGCCATTGGGCTCCGGCGGAAAGCGGGTGCGGATCTTGGCCGGGTCTGGCGTGCCCGCGGCTTGCGTGGCTGCATCGCCAGGCTCACCCGCCCACTTACGCTGCGCGTAGGTGCCCTGCGCCAGATCGCGGTCGATCACATTGCGCAGGAAATTGGCGGCCGGTGCGGGTGCAGGAGCAGCAGGTTTGGCGGGCGAAGACATGGACGCGATTCAAAGTTGTGTTGCAGCCGATTGTAGCGGTGCAACAAAATCGGTTTAAAACGGGGTTACGCAATATCCATGCGCTTTTTGGGGCAAAAGTGCTCCAAAAAGCGCATGGATATTGCGTGATAGGTTTGTCGGTTCGTCGAACGACTGATACATCCGTTCGCGTTGAGCCCCCGGCTTGAACGGGGGCTCAACGCGAACGGAGAGTAAAAATATTCGATTGGCGCGGCTGGGGATAGAAAAACGCCGCGTCGATGAGGCGCGGCGTTTTCAAGTTACAACAAGCGCAAAACTTACTGCTGCACAAACACCGCAATCGTGCGCCCCGGCACGGTAAAGCCGCCGCTTGCGCCGTTGAAGGCTGCGGTTTTCACCCGCGCATCGCTGCCCGCGCTTTGCACTGGATGCAGTGTCACTGTTGCGCCGGTGTAGCTGGCGGCAGTAAAGGTCTGCTGTGTCTTGTTGCCGTTGATGAGCACCACCAAGCTCTTGTACTTGCCATCGCCGCATGCAGCGCCTGCGGCTTTGGTGCCGGCCACGCGCATGACGACAAGGCCGTCTTGCTGCGTGGCCGCGTCAGGGAAGCTCACGCAGGCTTGAATGTCTGCGCCGCTTGCAAGGCGCAGCATGCTGGTGTCTTTGCGCACCTTGATCAAGTCAAGCACAGCGTCGCGCGCTGCGGCGATGTCTGTGGCGGTCGGAGCAATCACGGTGTTGGCCAGGAAGGGCTTGAACAAGTCCCAGTTGTCTTTGTTCTTTTCTTCGGAAGGCAAGCCCATCTCGCCCCAGTAGTTGGTGGTGGCGGACCAATCGACGCGGTTAAACCAGTCGCCGGCGTTATAGCTGTCGCGGTCCAGTGATTTGGAGCGCAGCAACTCATCGCCCGCATGCAAGAACGGCGTACCCTGGCTCATCAAGATGGCGCCCAGCGTGACGACTTGCGCACGCGCGCGCTCGGCGCTGGTGGTGGCTGCGGGATGCTTGAGCTGCGCGCTGTCCCACACGGTTTCGTTGTCGTGTGCGCCGGCGTAGTTGATGATGTCCAGCGGCTCCATCGCGTATCCGGCGGGCGAGCCGTTGTAATCGATCTCGCTACCTTTCTTGCCGTTGATCACAAAGTCTTTCAGGTTGGCCACCATGCCCAGGCGCATCATGGTCTGGCGTGCGGCAAGGCTGGCGCGCTGCGCGTCGGTGCAAGCGGTGCCGTTCTTTTCATTCAGGTCGTAGCACTCGCCGGTGGCAAAGCCTTGGTTCTTCACCAGGTTGTCGCCGCTGTCAAACGGGCCGCCGCCGCGCAGCGCATCGCGCAGCCGGTCGGTAAAGGTGCCGATACCCACGCTCACCATATTTTTCTGGCTGGCCTGGTCAAAGATACGGTTATTTTCCACTTCGCCGAAGTTCCAGCCCTCGCCGTAATAGAACAATGGCCGGCCGGCGGCGGCGTCCACCGCTTCTTTGGCCCGCACCATGCTGGCTTTGGGGATGTGGCCCATCAGATCAAAGCGGAAGCCGTCGATCTTGTACTGCGTGGCCCACACTTTGAGCGTGTCGATCATGAGTTTTTCCATCATCGCAAACTCGGGCGCGGTGTTTTCGCAGCAGGTGGATTTTTCAATGTTGCCGTCGCCACTCAAGCGGTAGTAGTAGCCGGGCACGATTTTGTCGAGAAAGTTGCCGGACGTATGGTTGTAGACCACATCCATCACCACACGCAGGCCGGTGGCGTGCAGCGCCTGCACCATTTGGCGCATCTCCAGCACGCGCGCTTTACCGTCTGCCGCATCGCTGGAATAGCTGCCTTCCGGCGCGCCGTAGTGGCGCGGGTCGTAGCCCCAGTTGAAGCAATCCGTATCTTTGGCGGCGGCGGATGCAGCTTGCTGCGCGGTGGAGGTTGAGCCACTGGCCGCGATTGCGGGTGTGACGCAGCCGGCTTCATTCACACTCGTAATGTCATATACCGGCAGTAGATGCACGTGCGTGAGCCCGGCGCTGGCAAGCTTGCCCAGATGCTGCATGCCGTTGCTGCCGGCTTGCGCGAAGGCGGCAAACTTGCCGCGGTTGGCGGCATCCACCGTGGCGTCGTTGGCGGAAAAGTCGCGTACATGCAGCTCGTACAGGATTGTGTCCGCTTGGCTTGCCAGCGCGGGAATGGCCTGCGCGTCCCACCCGGCGGGCTTGAAGGCGGCGCTGCCAATATCGGCAATCATGGCGGCTGCGCCGTTGGCGTTGAGCGTGACGGCGTAGGGATCAGTCACTGTGTTGGTGACGACTGCGTTGTTGTCGTTGCGCGAGAATACTTGCACGCTGTAGGTGTAATACGCAGTGTTTGCTAGCGCTTTGTCTGCCGTGGCTGACCACACGCCGGATGCAGGGTCTTCCACCATGTCGATGCTTGCGCCGCCGGCGATGTTGAGTTTGACGCTCTTGGCAGTAGGCGCCCACAGCTTGAAGCTGGGCGTGCCGTCTGCGGCGAACGTGACGCCAAGTGTTTGCGGCTTGGCGGCAGCGGCGTACACATCATCCAGCACGCCTTGAATCTGCAGTTGTGTGCCGTTGTCCGGCTTGCCGGCGGCTTCGCGCACCAAAACAAGCTGGCCTTTGAGCAGCGACTTGATTCTGTCCCGCGCCGCTTGCGGCACGGTGAATGCAGGCGCGTCTTTGAGGTGGCGGAACTGCGTCTTGAGCGCGTCGCTCAGCGTGGCGGGCGCAAGGTCGTAGGAGCCGTCTGCGCCTTTGATGCTGCTGCCATCCGAGCTGATGCCGCCTGCGGCTGCGTAATACAGCTTGAACGTTGCGCCGGAGACCGCCGCGCCGGGCCACACCACCGTATCGGCCGATAGCCACATAGCTTTGGCGTTATTCAGATTCAATGCAGAGGCGGCTGCCAGCGAGGTGAAGGTCGTGCAGTCAGCCTGCTTGAGCCAAATCTCTTGGCCTTTGGTGGCCAGATCAGTGCTGAAAGTGGCCACGCGGTCGCAGTCCGGGTCTTTCACGGTGTCTGCGGCGGTGGTGCCTTTGTTCAGCAAAAAGTCCATCTTGCCTTTGGCGGGATCGACCAGGATGTCGACATACGCGCCATACGAATCAGTCTTCTCAAAGAAGTAGCGCGGATCGCCCGGCCAGCCGGTGGACGGTTTGACCGGCCCATTGAAGGCATACACCGCCCAGCCGGTGTAGGTGTTGTCGGTGCGCTTGTAATGCACGCGGACCGTATTGGCACCAACGCTGGCGCCCGGCGTCGGGCTTGGCGTGCTGCCACCCCCTCCGCCACCGCAGGCCGCCAGGGTAAGAATCAAGCCTGCTGCAAGCAGGCTGCGTGTGGCGCCAGCGAGGTGGCGGGTGTGCCGCGATAGGTGCGCGAGAAGCGTTTCTATACACATGGTCCTTCAGTCTCCTGCATCATGTTTTTGGTACGGCGGGGGTTGCCGTATTTCGCTTTGCAGCGAAGCGCATGCTAGTGAAGGAAAACTACATCGTCAATGAATTTTCAGTAATAAAATTACTTGAAATTCCATAAACATTTGATCTATATGGATATTTCTTCCTCAGGCCATAAGTATTTGAGAAGGTTCGTGAGTACTTGAACTACTTATTTGGCGGTATGTGCATGGAAAAGATGCGCTGAATATGCGCTG
>JBJOQV010000052.1:0-3123 GCA_046049785.1 Pseudomonadota bacterium | reverse complement strand
TTTGGCGGCATGCGCTTGTTGCGGCGTTAAATGGGCCGGCAGCGGATCAATGGCAAGGGCTACTTTGCGCGCCGCCCTGCGTGCCTGCACGACCGAATCGGCCACGACAATGGCCACTACTTGACCGATGTGCTCCACGCGGTCAAGCGCAAAGATGGGCTCATCGTGCTTTGGTGTGGCAAAGAATTTGCCACCCGGAATGTCTTTGCTGCTGAATACGCCGCGCACACCCGGCATGGTCAGGGCGGCTGCCGCGTCAACGTTCTTCAGCACACCATGCGCGATGCTGGACATGACGGGCGCTGCGTAAAGCGTACCTTTGACCTCGCCAATATCATCCACATAGCGCGCGCCGCCGCTGACGTGCGCCGCGGCGCTCTCGTGCTGGTGCGATGCTCCGGCCGCCAGCGTAAAGACTTGCTCGGGCGCGTTCATAGCGCCTCCAGTATTGCGTCACTTTCCAAATTGATGTGCTGTCCCCCCTGTGATTCAAGCCAGAAACGCCGCATCAGGCTGCCCAGCATCGCGCGGCGATAGTCCGCAGATGCGCGCATGTCGGAGATCGGTGCAAACTCTTTGCGCAGGGCGTCTGCGGCCTGTGTGGCGAGCGATTCGCTCCACAATTGACCACGCAACAGGGCTTCCGTCGCGCGCGCACGCGCCGGTGTCGCGGCCACGCCGCCCGCACCGATGCCCACGGCGGCTACTTTGCCATCTTCCAGTTCAAGCCGAATCGCCAGGCAGACCGCAGAAATGTCATCGTCGTAGCGCTTGGAAATCTTGTAGGCGCGTGAGAACTCATTGACCGACGGCTTGGGCACCTTGATCCACGCCAGCACTTCATCCGCCGCCAAAACGCTTTTCCGGTAACCGGTATAGAACTGATCCAGCGGCAGCTCACGGTGCACGGCCTTGCCTTTTTGCCAGCGCATTAACACCACGTTCGCGCCCAGCGCAATCAGCAGCGGCATGGAATCGCCAATCGGTGACCCATTGGCGATGTTGCCGCCCAGCGTGCCTGAATTGCGTACCGGCAAGCCGGCAAATCGGCTCGCAAAATTCTTTAGGTGCGGCCGGTGCGTGATCAGCGCGCCAAAGGCATCTTGAAGCGACGCGGCCGCGCCGATCGCGATGTGGTGCGGGTAATCTTTAATCTCTCGTAGCTGCGTAACGCGTGTTACATCCAGAATCTTGTCAAACTCCATGTGCAGCTTGTTGACCCACAGCCCTACATCGGTGCAGCCGGCCACAATCTGCGCGTGCGGATACTTTGCCCGTAGGCGCAGCAACTCATCCAGCGCGCTTGGCAACATATAGTCGCCGACATCCGGCGTTTGCGCGGCGGCGCGATTGAGCTGCTTGAGCAGCGCTTGTTCATCGACGCCGGCGCGCGGATATTCATGCATCTTTTGTGCCGCGTCCAGAATTGGGCGGTAGCCGGTGCAGCGGCACAGATTGCCGGAAAGCTCTTCCTGCGCCAGCGCGCGGCTCACTGGCGCGCCTTTGGCAACATGGTTTTGGTACATGCCAAACAGGCTCATCACAAAACCCGGCGTGCAGAAGCCGCACTGGCTGCCGTGGCAATCCACCATGGCTTGCTGCGCCGGGTGAAGTTGCCCGGCATGGCCAGCAATATCCTCCACCGTCCACACGGCCAGCCCGTCCACCGAGTGTGCCGGCCGGATGCAGCTATTGATGGCGCGGTAACGCATCTGCGCCTTGCTGCCTGGCTGTATCAGCGCTTCGCCAATGACGACGGTGCAAGCGCCGCAGTCGCCCTCGGCGCAGCCTTCTTTGGTGCCGGTGCAGCCAAGGTCTTCGCGCAGCACTTCAAGCAGCATGCGGGTGGGTGGTACATTGGGCAGCGTGATGAGTTCGCCGCGCCGGAAAAAATGAATTTTTTTGGTCGCCATATATGCATGAGATTATGGCTTGATCGTACGCCGTCTTAAAATCATTTCGCCGCCGAACGCATTAGCGCTCAATTCAAGCAAGAAATCCAGGGATGACAAGCCAAACCAGCCTGCCAGCGCCAGTAGACGCCGCATTGCGGCTGCAGTTGATGCACATCACTAAGCGTTATCCCGCAGTGGTGGCCAATAGCGGCGTTTCCTTACAGGTGTGGCCTGGTGAGACCCATGCGGTGCTGGGCGAAAACGGCGCTGGCAAATCTACGTTGATGAAAATCATCTACGGCTCGATCAAGCCGGACGCAGGAAGCATTTACTTCAACGGTCAGCCGGTGCATGTGCGTAACCCGCAAGAGGCCCGCGCGCTGGGCATCAGCATGGTGTTTCAGCACTTCAGCCTGTTTGACACACTGTCGGTGGCGGAAAACGTATGGCTTGGGGTGGACAAGTCGCTCACGCTGGCGCAGGTCGCGAAGCAGATTACGGCCAAAGCGCAGGAGTATGGCCTGGACATTGACCCGCAGCGGCCGGTGCATACCTTGTCTGTGGGCGAAATGCAGCGCGTTGAGATCATCCGCGCGCTGCTCACAAATCCGCAACTGCTGATTCTTGACGAGCCTACGTCAGTTCTGACGCCACAGGCGGTCGAAAAGTTGTTCGTTGTGCTCAAGAAGCTGGCCAGCGAGGGCTGCAGCATTTTGTACATCAGTCACAAGCTGCATGAAATCCGCGAGCTATGCACCGCATGTACCGTGCTGCGCGGCGGCAAAGTTACGGGCGTATGCAACCCGCAGGAAGAATCCAACGCATCACTGTCGCGGCTGATGATTGGCGCTGAGCCGCCAGCGCTCAAGCATCGCGAATCCAAAGCCGGCGCGCCGGTGCTGCGGCTCAGTGCGCTCAGTCTTGCCAAAGAAGACCAGTTTGGCGTGGACTTGCAGGGCATTGATCTGCAAGTGCGCGCGGGCGAAGTGGTCGGTATTGCTGGTGTGTCTGGCAATGGGCAGAAAGAGTTGCTGTATGCGGTTTCCGGCGAAGACACGCGCGCTGCGGCCGGCATGATCGAGATTGCGGGCAAACCCGCTGGCAAGCTCGGTCCGCAGCCGCGCCGCGCGCTGGGCTTGCAGTTCATTCCCGAAGAGCGGCTGGGCCGTGGCGCGGTGCCTACCATGGGGCTGGCGCACAATTTGCTGCTCACCAGATCCGATGCGCT
>JBJOQV010000051.1:0-7081 GCA_046049785.1 Pseudomonadota bacterium | reverse complement strand
TGGAATTATTGCGGACCGATTCAATGCCGTTGTTGGCCGAGGCTTTGGCCTTATAGGTTTCAGACGTGAGAATCACCTGCCCGTTGCTCGCAAGCAGGTTGAACATGAACTCACCGTTTGATGTCTTCTTTAGTTCGAACTTACCGGCCATGTGCTTCTCCTTCTTGGTTGGGGGATGAAACCAGCGCAAGTATGAAAGCAAAATGAACCTAAATCAATCCCTAAAGCAGCCCATCGAAGGGCAGAATGTCCACCGCGTCACCTTCGTTAACACTTCCACCGCCATGTGAAAGGACGACAAAGCAATTGGCCTCGCTCATGCTGCGCAGCACACCAGAACCCTGGCTGCCCGTGATTCGCACGGTCACGGTGCCGTTGGCATGGCGCGTAGCAATGCCGCGCTGATACTCCGTGCGGCCCGGCTTTTTTCGCAGCGCCGTTTCGCTTTTGGCGGTCAGCAGCAGCGGCTGCCCGCCGGTCTCGCCCAGCATGGCGGCCAGACCATGGCGCACAAAAAAGTAAAACGTCACCATCACAGCCACCGGGTTGCCCGGCAGGCCAAACAGCACCGCGCTCTTGCTATTGGAATTGATGCGGCCAAAGGCCATCGGCCGGCCGGGGCGCATCGCAATCGTCCAGAACGCCACATCGCCCAGCCGCGCCATCATCTGCTTGGTGAAGTCCGCTTCGCCCACCGACACGCCGCCGCTGGTGATGATGGCATCCGCGTTCTCGCAGGCGCTGCGCATCGCGGCCTCAAGCGCGGCGGGTTCGTCCTTGACTACACCCATGTCGATGATGTCTGCGTCTAGCCGCTTAAGCATGCCCCACAAGGTGTAGCGATTGCTGTCGTACACGCAGCCGGCATCAAGTGGCTCGCCAATGGAGCGCAGCTCATCGCCGGTGGAAAAAAACGCCACACGCAGGCGGCGCTTCACCGGCACTTCGGCCACGCCCAGCGAGGCAAGCATGCCCAAATCTGCCGGCGTGATGCGGCGGCCGGCAGCCAGCGCGGCCTGACCGGCAGCGAGGTCTTCACCCTTGCAGCGGCGGTTGTCGCGACGCTTCAAAATACTGGCGGCAAAGCGCACACGTTGCTCTTCAACTTTTACAAACTCTTGCGGCACCACGGTATCGCAGCCCGCCGGCATCACCGCGCCCGTCATGATGCGCACGCACTGGCCGCGCGCCACGCTGCCGTCAAAGGCCACGCCGGCGTAGGCGGTGCCGATGATTTCCAACGACACCTCGCCGCCTTGCACCTGAGTACCATCAAACGCATAGCCATCCATGGCGCTGTTGTCATGCGCCGGCACATGGATAGGGCTGATGATGTCTTGCGCCAGCACGCGAGACAGTGCGCTTCTGATCGCGACTTTTTCAACGCTGTCGATCTTTGGTACAAACTGCGCAATGAATTGCTGCGCAGTGGCCACCGGCAGGGCGTTGGGATCGTAGTCAGACAGGCAACTGGCGACTTGCTGCAGCGTTTGCATATTCATGGCGCAGCTTTTTCCAGGGCTCTGAGTTCTTCGAGCGTATTGGCGTTTTCAAACGCCTGCGGGCAGTCGTCAAATGGCACTTCTACGCAGCCACCTTGCGCAGTCCAGATGTCGATTTTGCGCTCGCCCTTGTCCATGAATTTGGTCAGGCTGTGCAGCATGTCAGTACGCATCAGGCAAAACACCGGTTGTGGCTGCTTGCCAGTGATGGGGTAGGCGATCGGCTTGTCCGCCAGCAGCGCGGCGTTGAGCAGCCGCTCGGCAAGGTCTGCAGGCAGAAACGGCACATCGCACGGCACCGTCAGCAGGTACTCGGTCTGGCACTGCGCCAGCCCGGCTTCAAACCCCGCCAGCGGGCCGGGATAGTCGGCGCGTGAATCCAGAATCACCGGTACGCCAAAGCCTTCGTACGCGGACAGATTGCGGTTGGCGTTGATCATGACATTGTTCACCTGTGGGCCAAGCCGCATCAGCGCGTGCAGCGCCAGTGGCGCATTGCGAAAGTTCTGCAGGCCTTTATCGACATTGCCCATGCGGCTGCCGCGGCCGCCGCACAGAATCAGGCCGGTCACGATGTCTTGCGGATTCATGCGGAAAGTGTTTCTGCAGCGCGCGGCTGCGTGACAAACCGGTCTTGCCCGGTAAAGAGTAAATAGTGCTTGCCCTGGCAGCGGCCGATCATCGTGATGCCCACGCGCTGCGCAACCTCATAGCCCATCTGCGTCAGCCCCGAGCGTGACAGCAAAAACGGAATACCCATCTGCGCGCACTTGATCACCATTTCGCTCGTGAGCCGGCCGGTGGTGTAGAAAATTTTGTCGCTTCCTTCAAGACCACGTAACCACATTTCGCCGGCGATGGCATCCACCGCATTGTGGCGGCCAACGTCTTCGACAAAGCTCAAAATCTCGCCGCGCGAGGTTGACCCCACAGCGCCGGCGTTGCTGCACAGCGCGCAGCCATGCACTGCACCAGCGACCTTATAAATACTCTCGTAGCGGCGCACATTGTTCATCACTTCAAACAGTACTTCTTCGCTCAAGCGTGCGGCCTGCGGCAGCCGCACGCGATCGATGTCTTCCATCAGATCGCCAAACATCGTGCCTTGCCCGCAGCCGGTGGTGACGGTTTTTTTAGAGAGTTTCTCTTCCATATCGCGATGGTGCCAAAAATCCTGCGCATCATCCTCCGGATGCATAGCGCGGTAGCGCGATGTCACCGCGACTGAATTGGTTTCCCAGTCCACCTGCACACTGGCCAACTCATCGAGCGAGGCAATCATGCGCTGATTGCGCAGCCAGCCAATCGCCAGCGCCTCGGGGGCACCGCCGAGGGTCATCAGCGTGAGCAGTTCGCGCTTGTCCAGATAAAGCGTCAGCGGATGCTCGCCCGCAATTGGCGTGGGCACGGTCTCACCGCGCTCGTTGATTGCATTGACTTCAAACGTGGCCGGGCGGGCGTTACGGGTGATGGTGATAGCCATGCGCAAAGTCTACCGTTACACCCGCGGGGCAGCGCCTGTTGCGCAAAATGCAGAAGCGAGCACGCAGGTTTGATGCGGGTTTTGAGGCAAAAAGCGTTGAAAAAGCGCATGAATATTGCGTATTGCAACGCAGCCTGTTGCTTTTGGAAGGTCGCTTTCAGATACGTTTGTCGCGCACAGATTGCTTCTCGCGCAGCATTGGCAATGGCCAGCACCCCTAAAACTTAGGTGTTCAAGTTTAATTCTGGGCAAGAAATCGGCTTGAAGTTCGGCGTAAAGTAGCCACCTAGAAGACACAAATGTTAATCGGTCGTTCGTTGTCGTTTGCAGTCGCCCGCTCATCGTTTTATTTTCAGCCCGCCACAAACCAGTACGCACCGCTGTTCGCTATGAAAGTTGCGCAATGCGCTCTACAGAACCGCAATACGACTCGCTATTCAACATTATCCGCGTCAGCGTGTCCGGCGTCTTTGAAGACCAGGATATGCTCGCCTGCATCGATCGGACCGCACAGCTGACCGCGCAGACCGGCTGCACCCGCGTCATGGTGGATGCGCGTGACGCCATCCTCATGCTCAGCGAAGCTGCCAGCCTGCCGCGCTTCAAAGCCATGGAGCGCAAGTTCAACCCGGCCCACCGAGTGGCTGTGGTGTATCAACAGGTCGGGCCACGCCAACAACGCTTTGAGGCCCGCGCCACAGAAAAAGGGTTTGCCCTGCGCGTGTTTGCCAGCGAATGGCAGGCACTGGACTGGTTGCTCGAAGCGTTTGCCAAGGTGTAGCGCAAAGACTCGGTTCAGTACCCGCAGATTCTCACGCGTGTGTCAGGTTTTGCTGCTTCGCTGTAACGGGTAACGGAGCGTAAACACCACACTCGCAGCAAACAAGTGCTTGTTCCTGTCAAAGCCTTTCACGCATCGCATTAGCGATGCGACGCACGGCAGCTTCGCGTATGTGGTTTTCCGCTTGCCCAGTATGCGAATTGAGCTAACTCAGCATGCACATACGCAATATCCATGAGGTTTTTCAGCCAAAACTGTCTCAAAACCCGCATGGATATTGCGTGGTTGGCCTTAGAACAGTTCCTACGGCGCCCAGCTTTTGTTCTGCGCATTGGGCTGCACCAAATCCCACGCATTGCCGTACACGTCTTTGAACACGGCCACCGTCCCATGCGGCTGCTCCTGCGGCGCGCGGATGAACTCCACGCCGCCGGCGCGGTAGCGTTCATAGTCGCGCCAAAAATCATCGGTGTACAAAAACAAGAAAACGCGGCCACCAGTTTGCTGGCCGATGGCCTGCGTCTGCTGCGGTGTCGATGCTCGCGCCAAGAGCAAACTGGCGCCGCGGCTGCCTGGTGGCTTGATTACTACCCAGCGCTTATCCTGCTCGGGCACGTAAGTGTCTTCCACCAGTTCAAAGCCCAGCTTGCCGATGAAAAATGCCAGCGCTTCGTCGTAGTCGCGTACCACCAGAGAAACCAGTCCCAGCGATTGTTTCATGCAGTTGCCTTTATCGATGCCGCGCCGACGTCACAACTTACGCGGCGCATGCATCATGATAAAGAATGCCGCGCAGTGAAAACTACGCAGCGAAAAGCGCTCTTACTGTACCGCCACCCACCACTCGTTTCTGCGGTTCCAGGGCAGGGTGAACGGATCGTTGTAGAACGCCAGCGAATACTCGCCCACCGGCTGAAGGCCGCGTTCTTTGACAAAGCCTTCCAGCAGCTCGCGGTGCGTTTGCAGATTGCCTTGCGTAGAAAAGCCGTCAAACACCACCACCGCGCGCTTCTCACCCGGCGCAGTCACAAACTTGATGCGCGCGTCGTTGGGTTTGGGCAGCGACTCCAGCGTGTATTTGGCCGGCATCATGAAGGCCACGCGCCAGCGCTGCTGCTCCGCAGCGCCCACGGGCTGCTGCGTCACCGGCGCAGTCATGGCGATCTTTTCGCCTTTTTTGTCGCCTGCCGCTGCGCTTTCGGGTGCCTGCGTTACCGGCGCGGTCATCGCAATTTTTTCCTGCGCCGTGTTGCCGCCAAAAATGTAGCCTGCCAGAATTTTGAAGCCCGCGTTAATCGCATCGCCACGCTCGCCAGTGGTTTCCACCTGCGCCTGCAGCATCGGCGCGTACTGGCGGATTTCAAACTTGCCGCTTGATTCAATCACTTGGTGTTTGGGTTCTTCAATGGCCATGGCAAAGGGTGCAGAAAGTAGGAGCAAAAGGGCGAAAGCGAAACGTTTCATCGGAAAAATCTACTCAATTAACTCATGAGAAAAATGTGCTACCAACCGGTAGCGTGTGAAGTATAGAGCGGGTTTGCTTGGCGAGCCGAGCAAGCGGTAACAAGATATGTTGCGCAGCGATTGGGGTAGATACGCGGCAAGCCGCAGCGGCGCAGCTGAGTAAGACTCAAACCCTTACGACGCTTTATCCATGAGCCTTTCGGAGCAAAAACGGCTGAAAAAGCGCATGGATATTGCGCATAGCCCAAGTTGCCACCTTGCCTGCAAACGCCTTGCGATGTCAAGCCCCTGCGCCTAGTGTGAAAGTACACCCACAACACACCAACAACGCAGGGAGGTTCACGTGGCCACAGAAACTGAATTGGCAGACGCTAAAAAAAGGATGCAGGGCTTCATTGTCTGGCTGCTGCGTTTTCTGCAAAACCTGATCTACGAGCCGTACTACCGCGACGCCGATGGCCGCATGCAGCCGCTGCTGGACGAAGCGCTGCGCAGCCGCATGCAAAGCGCGTGGGTGGAGTTTGCACGAGATTTTGAAGCCTCCAGCTACCGAACCCAGATCGACCAGGCAAACCCGGAGTACATCATCGCCCACGGCCTGTACGGCGCGCAGTTAAACACCAAGCTGTGGATGATCTGCTTTCTGCTCGAGCGTCTGTCACAAGATGCGCGCTTGCAATACCCGCCCGGCGCCACCGCGTTGCCGCTCGCACCGGCCGATGTGCAAGCCGCGCAAGCCGCCGCCCGCCGCGCTGCGCCCAAGAGAAAACCCGGTGCCGTGAAGCGCGCCTTTCAAAACTGGTTCAAAGGCGTGGATGTGTTTCTAGACAGCGTAATCGCCGCCACCGGCATGGACGGCGCGATCAAGGAGATCAAGGAGCTGTTCGGGCTGGCAGTGGATGAAGGGTTGGATGCGCAGGAATGATGTGCGCTGGTGAAGTACCGCCTCGCATACAGCAAGTACGCGTGGACCAACAAAATGTGACCTGACACCGTCTTTTGGGTACGCAGCGCAGAACTTGCCACTGCGCATGTCAGGTTTTGCGCAAGCATTGCGTGTTACGAGTGTAAGCACATGAAAGCTTGCATTTTTAGGAGCCCGCAATGAACAACTTTCTACCGTTTGATCTGAATGCAGTACGTGCAGGCAAGCCAGCAATGGCTGCTCACCTGGCGCGGTTACTTGTGACCGGCGCGCTGGCCATGCCGGCGCTTGTGGCGGCGCAAACTGTGAGCGATTTTAAAAGCGCCTCAGAGCGCAATGGCTGCGCAAGCGTGCCGTACTCCGGCAAACGTAGCGATTGCGAGAGTATTCAAAGAGAGATCGACGCCAACTGCAAGACCGACGCGATTGATTGCGTAGACCTTTACAAAATAAAGGCGGATGTGATCAAAAGTATCGAAAATCAAAAAAAGGAGATTGGCAATATCGAAAACAAGCGCGCGGGGCTGGTGAAAGAGCGCGACAACTACCCCAAAGAGCAAGAGGCGCAGATCAAAAGCTGGAACGAGAAAATCAAGACCGTGGATGAAGACATTGCCAATGCAAAAAAGAAGCTGGATGAAACTGCTGGCAAGCTTAAAAACTTTGATAGCGACAACAAAGTTGTAGCCGGTTATGAGCGCGCGCAAAAATGTGCAGACAATCGTAAACGCTCCAACACCTTATTTGGGGCAGTGATGGAAGATTTGTACAAAGAGCCCACCAAAACCCTAGGTTCCACGCCAGGTGAGGGCGTGACGTACAACGCCCAAAAGCGTGAGTTGGAAGCCTATGCCGTAAAGATTGTGGACGGCATCAAAAAAGAGATCGCTGGCCACACTACTGCACAGACTAATGCAGAGAACCGC
>JBJOQV010000050.1:0-2810 GCA_046049785.1 Pseudomonadota bacterium | reverse complement strand
CCAGGTGGCGTCGGCCATCATCACCGAGGCCACATTGAGCTTCCTTGGGGTCGGTGTTCCCCCCACCAACCCATCACTCGGCACCTTGATCCGAATTGGCAACGAATTCTTGTTTGCGGGGCAATGGTGGATCACTTTGTTCCCTGGACTGATGCTGGTGCTCATTTCTTTGTCGGTGAACCTGCTGGGCGACTGGCTGCGCGATGCGCTCAACCCGCGCTTGCGCTGAGATTGCTTCCATGAATCATGTGAAACCCAGCGCACCGCTGTTGTCGGTGCGTGAACTTTCGGTCGAGTTTCCGACCCGCCACGGCGTGCTACACGCCCTGGACCGTGTCAGCTTTGACATTGCCCCTGGAGAAATTCTGGGGGTGGTGGGCGAATCAGGGGCCGGCAAATCGCTCACCGGTGCAGCGCTCATCGGCCTGTTGGAGCCGCCCGGGCGAATTTCGTCGGGTGAGATTTGGTTTGAAGGCCAGCGCATTGACAACCTGCCCGCAGACGGCATGCGTCGTTTGCGAGGCCGAAAGATCGGCGCCATCTTCCAAGACCCCCTGACGTCTCTGAACCCTTTGTTCACGGTGGGGCAGCAGCTGATCCAAACGATCCGCACACACCTGCCCCTGAACGAGCGCGAGGCGCGAGAGCGTGCCATCGATCTGCTGCGGCAGACGGGCATTCCAGCGCCGGAGGCGCGCATCGACCAGTACCCGCACCAGTTCAGCGGCGGCATGCGGCAGCGGGTGGTGATTGCCCTGGCCTTGGCGGCAGAGCCCAAGCTCATCGTGGCGGATGAGCCCACCACGGCGCTGGATGTGTCCATTCAAGCGCAAATCATTGCGCTGCTTCGCCGCGTCTGCCGTGAGCATGGCGCGGCCGTCATGCTGGTCACGCACGACATGGGCGTCATCGCTGAAACCTGCGACCGCGTGGCTGTGATGTACGCCGGCCGCGTGGTGGAAATTGGTCCCGTCCAGCAGGTGATTCACTGCCCGGCTCACCCATACACCATCGGCCTCATGGGCTCGATTCCTTCGATGGCGAGCGACCGAGAGCGTTTGCAGCAGATCGACGGTGCGATGCCACGTTTGAATGCCATGCCCAGCGGCTGCGCATTTCACCCGCGATGCACGCAAGCGGGGCCGCGGTGCAGTCGCGAGTTGCCGAGCCTGATCGGTGTCGGTGCCACTCATGCCGCCTGTTGGGTTCACGACGCCGCAGGAGTACAAGCATGAGCGCAAGCCCTTTGGTTCGCGTCACCGATCTGGCGATGCGTTTTGACGTTTCGGCGCCTTGGTTGAACCGGGTTTTGGAGCGCAAGCCCAAGCAGTTCGTTCATGCGGTCGACGGCATCAGCTTTGACATTCCGAGGGGGCGTACGCTCGCCTTGGTGGGCGAAAGCGGCTGTGGCAAGAGCACGGTAGCGCGACTCCTCGTGGGTCTGTATCGGCCGACCGGCGGTGAGGTCCATTTTGAGGGGCGCAGCACACGGGAATGGTTTGCGGCCTCTGACTCGCAAGCCCTTCGACGCCGGTTGCAGATGATTTTTCAGGATCCGTACGCCAGCCTGAATCCTCGCTGGAAAGTGCGCGACATCGTGGGTGAGCCGCTGCAAGAGCATGGCCTGACGGTGGATGACGCCGACTCCCAAGTCCGCGTGGGAGAGTTGCTGTCGCAGGTGGGCCTGAGCCCGGCAGACGCCGCTAAGTTTCCCCATCAGTTCAGCGGCGGGCAACGCCAGCGCATTTCCATCGCCCGTGCCCTGGCCACGGCGCCTGAGTTTTTGGTCTGCGACGAGCCGACCAGCGCCTTGGATGTGTCAGTGCAAGCGCAGGTGCTGAACCTGATGCGCGACCTGCAGCAGAAGAACGGCCTCACCTACCTCTTTATCAGTCACAACTTGGCGGTCGTTCACCACATGGCCGATGAGGTCGGCGTGATGTACCTTGGGCGTCTGGTGGAGCTTGCCGACAAGAAGACACTGTTTTCGCAACCTCGGCACCCCTACACGCGCATGTTGTTGGACGCCATTCCAGACATTCAGTTGACGGGACGGCAGCGTGTGGCCGTTCAGGGCGAAGTGCCCAATCCCCTCACGCCGCCATCGGGATGCAGCTTTCACCCCCGCTGCCCTCACGCCAATGAACGCTGCCAGGCAGAGCGCCCCGCCTTGCTGTCGTTCCAAGGCATCCGCATCGCTTGCCATGCGGTGGCCGAGGGCCGCATTTAGGCTTGGGTCAACCGGAGGCGGTCTGTGTCGCCGTGGGCGGAGGAAGTCGCAGGGGTCCCTTTTGCCCGCATGCGGTGAGCGTCACCACCGCAATCAGGGTCAAACCCAGGGCGCCTCGCCGCAGCCAAGCGCTCGCTCCTACACTCTTCACCCGTATTGCTTTCATGCACGCAGTGTAGAGACGCCATGGCTGATCTGACCGACCTTGAGTACCACCGATTGATCGACGCGCTGCTGCGCCGAATCGAGGTTCAGGCGGACTGTTGGCTGCAAGACGATGTCATCGACATCGACGCACAACGAGCAGGCAGCATGCTGGAGTTGAGCTTTCCCAATCGCAGCAAGATCGTGGTGAATGCTCAGCCGCCGCTCCACGAATTGTGGTTGGCGAGCAAAGCGGGTGGCTATCACTTTGCTTGGCGAGACGGCCAATGGGCCGACACCAAGACCGCTCAATCGTTTGACGCGGTGTTCAACGACCAAGTGAGTTTGCAAGCCGGGCGGCCCCTGCAACTCAGTTCTTGAAGAGATCGAGGATCCCGCGCTTTTCTTCCGTTGTGCCTGGTTTCGGCGCTTTGAC
>JBJOQV010000049.1:0-3940 GCA_046049785.1 Pseudomonadota bacterium | reverse complement strand
GCCCACAGGCGCGTAGCGGCATCGTGCGCCTGGATGCACAGCAAACGCTCGGCCGCGATGCCCCGCGCGTGCAAGGCCGGCGCAAACGGCTGCTGCGGCGCGCCCACGAGCACCACTGGCCCGCGCTGCGTTTGCAAACGGCCCTGCAGCGCCGGTGCGAGCAGCTGCCACACATGCGCACCGCTTTCAAACTGCATGCGTTCCTGCAGCAACTCCGTGAGCCCATCCCGCGGCCAGCCGCCGCCAGGCAACTGCGCATCCAGCAGCACATGTCCCGAAGGCCAGCCCCGCGCATCGCGTGCCAGCATGTGCGCCGGCCACACGTCTTGACGCTGATGCGCAGCAGATGTAACGCGCGCCGCCGGCGCAGAAGAAAAAACCTCCGGCTGCAAAAGCAAAGCTGTTTGCACGATGAATCCCAAATACTGTGTTTTTATAAGGGGTATCCTGTTAGCTCCAATAGCATCGGAGTTACTGGATGAATGTCCAGTCTATCGTAGCGCCTAGGGCGGGTAAAGACTACCCCCGCAACTGGAATGAATTCCTCGACTGGTTCGGCAGCGAAGAGGCGTGCCTGGCGTACCTGGAGGGGTTGCGCTGGCCGCAGGGATTCGTGTGCCCGCGCTGCGGCGCGGCGGGCGAGCCCTACCGGTCCAGCCGCGCTCGGCTGATGTGCAAAAGTTGCTCGCACCAAAGCACGGTGACCGCCGGCACGATATTCGACAAGACCCGCACACCGCTGCGCGTGTGGTTGGCCGGCGCGTGGTACCTGACCAACCAAAAACATGGCGTCAGCGCCCTGGGGTTGCAGCGGGTGCTGGGGCTGGGTGGCTATGAGACGGCCTGGACGATGTTGCACCGCTTTCGCCGCGCCATGGTGCGCCCGGATCGTGAGCGGCTCAAGGGCGTGGTCGAACTCGACGAGACCTTTTTAGCCATCAGCGACCGCGCCGCGCCGATGCCCGAGGATCAACGTAAGAGGCGCAAGAGCCGCACGCACCAAGTGCTGGTGGTGATGGCCGTGGAGTTGTTGCAGCCCAAGGGTTTCGGCCGAATCCGGCTGCGCCGCATTGACAACGACTCGGCCGAGCAAGTGCTGCCGTTCGTGAAGGCAAGCATCGAGCCCGGTGCTCAGGTACGCACCGACGGCTCGGCCGCCTACCGGGAGCTCAAGCAGCAGGGCTACGACCACCAGCGCACCGTCATGCTCGGCTCGGACGCGCCTGCGCACGTGTCGATGGCTGGCGTGCACCGGGTGGCCGCGCTGATCAAGCGCTGGATCCTGGGCACACACCACGGCTCGGTGCAGCCGGCCCACCTGGACGCCTATCTGGACGAGTTCGTCTTCCGCTTCAATCGCCGCACATCGGCCTCGCGCGGCATGCTGTTCTACCGCTTGCTGCAGCAAGCCGTGGCCACCGATCCGGTGACGTATGAGGACGTTGTCCGCCCCCTGCCTAAGGTTGCAAAGTCAGTCTAGAATACTGGCTATGCATCCAGCTATTTGCTCTCGATGGAGCTAAGCTGATACCCCTTTTATTCATACAGTTTTTAGGGATTGAGCAAGCGCTGGTCTAGTGCGTTGAATTAGATGGATAAATTAATGAGTACGCAGTATTCATGCGGGTTTTGGAGCTGTTTTACTTGGAAAGGCGCATGGGTATTGCGCGGATAAATTTAAGACTGCAGTCTTGGTTTGGTGTTGGCTGTTAATCTGTAAAAACGTCTGATGTATTGCGATTAGCCCCTAAACATTGAAATGTTGCTGCGAGCCGTTAAAGCCGATATCACCCAGTTGGAGATCGACGTGATCGTCAACGCCGCAAACTCTTCGTTGCTCGGTGGCGGGGGCGTAGATGGTGCAATCCATCGTGCAGCCGGGCCAGAGTTGGTTCACGAATGTCGCTTGCTTGGTGGCTGCAAGACTGGACAGGCCAAACTAACCAAAGGCTACCGGCTGCCTGCGCGCTTCGTGATTCACACTGTGGGTCCTGTCTGGCGAGGAGGGAATCAAGGCGAAGCAGATTTGTTGGCAAGCTGCTATGTCAACTCCTTGCAGTTAGCAGAACAGCATGGAGTCCATTCGCTCGCGTTTCCCAGCATCAGCACGGGTATTTATGGTTATCCAGTCGCAGAGGCTGCCAGGGTTGCAGTTGCTGCTGTAGCGGGAGCCGCCACTGACTTGGCTTGCGTGTCCGAAGTTGTTTTTTGCTGCTTCTTGGATGAAGATCTGCGTATCTATGAGGTACTGCTTCAGCGTGTAGGCCAAACCGCTAGGTCCTAGTCCTTAACCCGACGTCCCGCAAAGTTTGCTTAGTGGCTCACCATCAAGCCCGCATCGGCGGCATCACTAAGCCAGACTTACTCAAAAAACTTGAAGCACACGGAGTTAAGCTCAATCCGTTTGCTTACGAACTGTTTGCACACGATGGCTTTACAACTTTGCCCGTGCCGGTAAACATCAACGTCGTAGAGCTTTCTGTGTCTCAGCTTGGGCTCGCGAGTGGCGGAACGTTTGATCAAGTGGTTGAACATGCTCTTGCGCGCGGCTATTGCCTATGCCCGCTTGAACTTGGGCCACACTTTCGTCTGCAATTCATGCATCAGGCAGAAGGCTTTGTTGGCTATCCGCCTTCGGCAAACTGCAAGCCGCCGGGTTCCATTACTGTTGCATCACAGCCGATTGCGCAAAGTGATGATGTGCCCAAGGGCTTTTACCTGCGCGTGATTGAAGGTGTGCGGTGGTTAAGAGGCTATCGCTCATGGGCGGGGCATGGGTATGCGCCTGCGGATGTTTTCGCATTCGGTGTGAGGCCGATGCAGCGTCGTATCTAACCCTTTCATCGACCGCCCCTTACACCGAACAATAGATCGAATTAAACCCACCGCAGATGCAGATCAATAGTGATACCTTAGCTGCGCAATTAACAGCGCATCTTTCTCAGCCTTGTAGACCATTCGGTGTTCATCGGTAATGCGGCGTGACCAGAAGCCGGCCAGCGCATGTTTGAGCGGTTCGGGCTTGCCGATGCCGGCGAACGGGTCGCGCACGGTAGCGGTGATTAGCTCGTTGATGCGCTTGACCATGCGCTTGTCTTGCTGCTGCCAGTAGAGATAGTCTGCCCAGGCTTCTTGCGCAAAGATCAGTTTCACTCGGCCAGCTGCCTTTGCTTGCCTTTGCCTTTGCTCAGCGATTCGACGGCGGAGAGCAGCCGTTTGGCATTTTCAGGGCTGCGCAGCAAGAAAGCTGTTTCTTCAAGCGATTGATAATCTTCCAAAGAAAGCATGACCACGGATTGATCGCCGTTGCGCGTGATGATCAACGGTTCGTGATCTTGGCATACACGATCCATTGTGCTGGCGAGTTTTGCGCGTGCGGTGGTGTAGGTGATGGCATCCATTGATACTCCTCCAATATGTACAGCTTATTGTACATAAAATCCATATGCTTTGCTTGCCAAAAGACGGGCTATTTCAGAGGCTTACAAAAATACTCAAAACCGTACACGCAATATCCACGAGCTTTTCCAGCCAAAAATGCCCCAAAACTCTCATGGATATTGCGTAAAGCACTTTGAATGAGTGTATTTTCTGTGACGCTATGCCGCGCGGCGCGGCGGCGCGCTCAAGTGATTTAGGTGTTGATAAGCGCGCGGTAAGCGCTATCTTTATTAAAACTAAATCACACACAACGCAAAGTGATCGCCATGCTCGATGCCATCATGCTCGCCCGCATTCAGTTTGCGGCCAACATCACCTTTCACATTCTCTTTCCCACCATCACCATTGCGCTGGCGTGGGTGCTGCTGTTTTTCAAACTGCGCTTTAACAGCACGCAGGACATGAAGTGGATGAATGCCTATCACTTCTGGGTCAAGGTGTTTGCGCTGACGTTTGCACTCGGCGTCGTGAGCGGCATCACGATGAGCTTTCAGTTTGG
>JBJOQV010000048.1:0-3972 GCA_046049785.1 Pseudomonadota bacterium | reverse complement strand
CCATGCAGTACATCTTCATAGCCCATGCGCACGGCGTGGTTGAGCACCTTGTCGCGCACCGCACGGCCGTTGACAAAGAACATCTGATGATCCGCACGCGTCTTGGCGGCGGTGGGCAGGCCGATGCGGCCATGCAGAGAGACTTCTGCATCAATCTGCACCGGCAAACTGTCTTGCGCGAACGCGGCACCGCACACCTGCGCGACGCGCTGCTGCAAATCGGCCGCGTTGTACTGGCGCAGCACTTTGCCGTTGTGAGCAACGGTAAACGTAATTGCCGGCGCCGCAAGTGCCTGGCGCTCAATCGCATCCAGACAGTGCGACAGTTCCGTGCCCTCGGTCTTGAGAAACTTGCGCCGTGCTGGCGTGGAGAAAAATAGTTGCCGCACATCGACAACTGTGCCGGTGGCGCCTGCGCCTGGTTCTGCCCGCCATGCGCCGCCGCTGTTATCGATCAACTGCGCGGCGTTGTTTGATGCCACACGCGAGGTAATCCGCATCTGCGACACTGAGCCAATCGCGGCCAGCGCTTCACCGCGAAAGCCGTAACTGGCCACGGCCTCAAGATCATCCAGCGACGCAATCTTGCTGGTCGCGTGGCGCGTGACGGCCAGCGCGAGCTGCTCAGGGCTGATGCCGCAGCCATCATCTTCCACGCAGACCCGCGCAAGGCCGCCTTGCTCAAGCCGGACGGTAATGCGCGATGCGCCGGAGTCCAGCGCGTTCTCCACCAATTCTTTGACTACCGAGGCGGGGCGCTCCACCACTTCGCCGGCGGCGATTTGAGAAATCAGATGATCGGGCAGCAGCGCGATGGCGGCGCGATTGCGCGGCGGCGCGGAGAGGACTTCTTCCATGCTTAGGATTGTAAGGCTAGCGTGCCAGCGTAGGCTGGTCGCCAGCCGCAAAGGGTAGCCGCGTCGCAACGCAAGAATTCTTGTGGAATCCCTAAGGGTTGGTTGATTGGGGCAATGAGCTGATTTGCGATTGCGCGCTGTATCAGATAGACCGAGCATTTCAGCAGGACTGAATGGTGCTCTACGCAATATCTATGAGGGTTTTCAGAGCGTTGTGCTTGAAAACCCGCATGAAATATGCGTGATCTATCGCTCTGCTTTGCTCCCAGCTGGCGCGAATGCTGCGCGAACTGCTCACGCGGGTTGCTAGGTTGAAGTAGCCGCACTACTGTCCGCTACTTCGGCATAGTAGTTCGCGCATTGGTGAAATCGACCATGAGATTTTCGGTGGTCATAACGATGTCGAGCACATCAAAGTACTTGTGCCAAAACTCTTGGTCGCGCAAAGCATCGATGAAGCGTTCATATTGGCGCAGGTCGGTCGTCTCAACAAACATGATGTCTGAGAGGCGCGCGGTGTAGAACTCTGCATCATAGAAGCGCACTTTGACGGCTGGATGGCGTGCAAGGATTGGAAATACGTTTTTGCCGACGTAAGCGAGGCGCTCCTGAGCGCTAAGTTGCAGCCAGGCGTCACGGGTCTTTAGGTGAATGAAAAAAGTGTACTTGCGGGGTGCGCCGTCTGGCGCCAGTGCGGTGCTGGCGGTGGGGACCGGCTGCTGTGCCATGGCGGCACCGGCAACGCTGATTGCGGAGGCGATGAGGAGTGCGACGGTAGCGCGCTTAAAGGTAGACATGAGGAGGCTCTTTCACAAGAAATTGGGATAGTGGTGAAAAAATGCTTGGCGGTGCAACGTGGCAATCAAGCACCGCGCTAGTTGGTAAAACGGCGCAACTTTGCTTGTTGTCCCGGCTCTAGGCCGTCATAGAAACTTGCGATAGCGTTGATCAAGTCTGCACTGCCGTCGGCTGAAGCGTTCGTTTCTTTGCTTAGCAGCGCTTGTGCTTGGTTACGGTCTAGTTGGTTTGTGGCGATCAAACTACCAAGATCGGGCCTCATTGAAACAGTACGTTGAATGGTCTTGCGTTGCGCCGCAACTTTGTCAAACATCGCCGCGAATTTGGTCTGTTGCGCAGCATCCAAATCAAGCATGCGCGCGGCACGAGCGGTAGCGCGTTCGCGGTACTTTGCTAGGTCGGATGCGCTTACCTCGTGCTGTCCAAAATCGTTTGCCCGATGGCCGCATGCCGCGAGTGTGGCGGTCAGGGCGGCTGCTATTGCAGTAACCACTACTGTTCTTGCAATAAATGACTTCATCATTACTCCTTGCGTACTCGTTTAGAGAAGGTCTTGCACAGTATTAAACAGAGGCGTTGCGTCCAAGTGTGATGGCCTACACGTCCAATTTGCCGCGGGTGATCAAAGCCCAGGTCATTCGATGATTGGCGGCGATGAACCAAAGCGGCGAGTAGTCTTTGCGTGTGACGCGTACATCACCGACCGCAGCGTCGCGCTCGACCAATCGATGGCCGATCAATCCCGGAAGGGCATGAACGGCTGGAAAAAGCAGTACAAGCCATGCCAACCCCATCAGCGGCGCTGCTACCAGCCACGCAAGGCCACCCAGTGTGCCTAGAACGTGCAATGCAATATTGAGCGGGTGTCGGTGCTCCGCCAAGAAGACGGTTCTGTAGAAAGTATCGAAATCGATGTGGTTTTTTGGGACGGTAGTCTGATCCATAAACGCTCCAAGTGGGTTGGCGAAAGTGTGGAATAATTATGTGAGCCTTTACTTGTTTTATCTACTCGCGTTCAAAAACTGCATGCGGCCTAGTAAGCAGAAGCCCAGCATCTCCCCTAGAAAGACGCCGCGTCAGGAGCGCTCTGCGTTTACTGTGAGCGCCATCTTGGACGCAGCTGCTCGCGTTTTGGAGGTTGATTCACTGGCGGGTTTCAACACCAACCGCGTCGCTGAGGTCGCAGGCGTGAGCGTTGGGTCGCTCTATCAGTACTTTCCCAGCAAAGATGCGCTGATGGCAGCACTCATCGCGCGCGAGCAAGACAGCCTTGCATGCGCGGTTGAACGCTGTGTCGATGCCTGTCAAAAAAAGTCTTTGCAGCACTCGATTGATTCGCTGGTGGAGATTGCGATCGCCCACCAGTGGGGTAACCCGGTGTATGCCGCAGCGCTGGATCATGAAGAGCAGCGTTTGCCGGTGATGGAAACCTTGCAAGCTATCCAGATGCGCATTGTTGGATCAATCGCGCAATTGCTCCAGCGTCATTTTGCGGCCCTCTCTCATCCGAATCGGCTGCAACTGGCCAAGGATTGTGTGGTCATCTGCAAAGCGATGATTGAAGCCGAGCCTCTCAACGCATCAAAAAAAGCGCTGCGTGCACGGCTCGCTAACGTGCTCGTGGCAGCTTTGCGGGCGCAGGCAAAAACGATGTAGCAACCAGGCATCGCAAACTATGTCGTGCTGCGCGGTGGTCGCCGCACTCGGCGCTTGCTGTCATTGGATTATGGAAAGTGTGGTGGAGCAAGAAAAAACAAGTGCGGCTTGAATTTTCAGCTTAAACACGCAATATCCATGCGCGTTTTGGGGCAAAAATGGCTGGAAAATCGCATGGGTATTGCGTGTTCTGCCTAAAAACCTATGTCAATGGCCTGCGCGTGAGCGGTGGATTGCGCGCAAAGTATTTTTTGATGCCTGAGTGAATCTGCTCGGCCATCTTGTTTTGAAAGCGGTCAGTGCGCAGGCGCGCTTCTTCTTCCGGGTTGCTGATGAAGGCGGTCTCGATCAGAATGCTGGGAATATCCGGCGCCTTGAGTACCGCAAAACCGGCCTGCTCCACGCGCGGTTTATGCAGCTTGTTTAGCTCGCCGATGTTGTTCAAAATCGCCGCGCCCGCTTTAAGACTATCGTTGATCTGCGCTGCGGTGGACATATCCAGCAGCGTGCGCGCTACATCTTTGTCGCGCGAGTTCACGTTCACACCGCCCACCAGATCGGCATCGTTTTCTTTTTTGGCGATCCAGCGCGCCGCCTCTGAGGTTGCGCCGCGCTCAGAAAGGACAAACACCGATGAGCCGCGTGCCTCTGGCTTGAAAAA
>JBJOQV010000047.1:0-3580 GCA_046049785.1 Pseudomonadota bacterium | reverse complement strand
ACCGACTGAATCGCAAACACGGGATGCGTCGCCACCCAAAGGATGACCGCATAGGTGATTCCCACAACTCCGACTACAACAAACGCAGCGCTCGCCCAGCGCATCAAACGCAGGGGCGTTGCATCGACCGCCTGACGGTCAGTTGCCAAGACGCGCTGGGGTCGTTTCATTGCTGTGTGCTGCCCTTAATTTTTGAGCGCGCGCTACTCAGAATTTCTACGCACAGCTCCGCATAACCAATACCAGCCGCCTTCGCCGCTATCGGCACCAGCGAATGGCCTGTCATTCCAGGTGACGTATTGATTTCAAGGAGAAACGGTGCTTGGTCTTGGTCGCGCAACATGAAGTCAACACGAGCCCATCCCTCACAATCGATCGCGTTATACGCTTGTAAGCTCAAAGCGTGCATGCGCTGCGCCAACGCAGCCGGTAAAGGTGCTGGGCAAAGGTAGCGTGTATCGTCGCTGACATACTTATGGTGAAAGTCGTAGTTCCCGCCCGGTGCCTTGATCTCCACAATTGGAAGACAACGGGCATTTTTTCCCCGGCCAAGAATTGCAACCGTCAGTTCGCGGCCGGATATAAATTGCTCCGCAAGTACCACATCTTCAAACTTGCGAACCTCTGCAAAACCGGACTTCATGTCGGAATAACCCTGAATCTTGACGATACCCAGTGTTGACCCTTCATGCGGCGCTTTCAACATCAGCGGCAAACCAAGCCGGTCAGGTACATCGCGCAGTGTGGCGTCGTCGTTCAGCTGCATAAAGTCTGGCGTCGGCAACCCGTGACTCACCCAGATACGCTTGGTCATCAGCTTGTCCATGGCGATTGCTGAGGCCATTACACCGCTGCCGGTATACGGAATCCCCATCAACTCCAGTGCACCTTGCAAACTTCCATCCTCACCGTACCGTCCATGCAGGGCAATGAATACGCAGTCAAACTTCTCCGCTGCCAATTGCGCAAGGCTGCGAACGCCAGTATCGAATCCATGCGCGTTGATCCCTGCGCCTTTCAGTGCAGCAAGCACACCGGCGCCGGACATCAGGGAAACCCCACGCTCGCTTGACGCTCCGCCCATCAATACACCGACTTTGCCGAATCGAGTACTCATCGGACAAGCTCCACCACTTTTGCCGGCACGCCGCCAATCGAGCCCGCGCCCATCGAGATGACGACGTCACCGCTTTGCACACAGTCCAATATCGCCTGCGGCATAGCGCTGATCTCTTCAACAAATACCGGCTCAAGCTTTCCGGCGATGCGCACGGACCGCGCCAGCGCGCGACTATCGGCCGCCACAATCGGCGCTTCGCCTGCGGGATAGACCTCCGCAAGTAGTAAAACATCGGCACTCGACATAACTTTGACGAAATCCTCGAAGCAATCCCGTGTGCGTGTGTAGCGATGCGGTTGAAACGCGAGGACCAGACGCCGGCCGGGGTAAGCGCCACGCGCTGCCTCAAGCGTCGCAGCCATTTCCACAGGATGATGACCATAGTCATCCACCAGCGTAAACATCGCGCCGGTATGCGTGCGCAGATCGCCGTAGCGCTGGAAACGGCGCCCTACCCCATTGAACCCTGACAAGCCCTGTTGGATGGCCGCGTCTTCAACACCCAGCTCGGAGGCTACGGCAATCACCGAAAGCGCATTCAGCACGTTGTGCATACCGGGCTGGTTCAAAGTTACAGATAGCGCAGCGGCGCCGGGTCGCAAAGCGGTGAAATGCATGTAGCCGCGGTCCGCGCGCGCATCGACAGCGCGGATCTCGGCATCCGGTGAAAAACCATACGTGGTGATGGGTTTGCTTACCAGAGGGATGATGGACCGGACGTGCGGATCATCCACGCAGAGCACTGCGGTTCCGTAAAACGGCAGCTTGTGAGTAAAGTCAACAAAAGCCTGCTTCAAACGCGCAAAGTCGTGTCCGTAGGTGTCCATATGATCGGCGTCGATATTGGTGATGACGGCGATGATAGGCAACAAATTCAGAAAGCTTGCGTCCGATTCATCTGCCTCCACTACGATGTACTCACCGGTGCCTAGCTTCGCGTTGGCGCCGGCACTATTTAATCTGCCGCCAATCACAAACGTCGGATCCAGCCCGCCCTCGGCAAGCACGCTTGCCATCAACGAAGTCGTCGTCGTCTTGCCATGCGTTCCAGCGATGGCAATGCCTTTTTTCAGACGCATCAGTTCAGCGAGCATGACTGCGCGCGGCACTACGGGAATGCGCGCGGCGCGGGCGGCGATCACCTCAGGATTGTTAGGCTGAACGGCGGTGGAGATCACCACAGCATCCGCCTGCGCAATATGCAGAGCGTTGTGCCCAGTGAATATCTTGATGCCCAGGCCAGCCAACCTGCGCGTCACTGCGTTGTCAGCTTGATCCGATCCGCTGACGGCGTAGCCCAGGTTAAACATCACCTCCGCAATGCCGCTCATACCGGACCCGCCAACGCCCACAAAATGGATGTGTTTGATCGCGTGCTTCATTTTGTCAACTTTTCAATTTCATCAGCTACGCGTGCGGCGGCATTTGCGCTGGCGCTCGCACGCGCTGCATTTGCCATGGCGAGCAGAGCATCACGCGTTAACCCATTGAGTACATCAGCGAGCTTGCGCGCAGTGAGTTCAGTCTGCGGTAGATGCACAGCCCCGCCTCTTTGGGCTAGCCACTGTGCGTTGTCGCGTTGGTGAGACGTTGTGCTGACAATCAGCGGAACCAGCACGCTTGCCACCCCGGCGGCACATAACTCGCTAATCGTGATTGCACCGGCCCGGCATACAACAACATCTGCCTCGGCTAACGCAGAAGCCATGTCATCGATGAATGGCAGAACTTCCGCATGTAAACCGGCGGCACGATACGCCACCTGCACTTCAGCCAGGGCCGCGCTGCCACATTGGTGTTTTATCCGCGGCCGCACATGTTCCGGCAGCAAACCCACCGCGGCCGGCACCACTTCGTTCAGTACCTTGGCCCCCAAGCTACCGCCGATCACGAGCACATGGAGCGGCCCCTCGCGGCCGGCAAACCGAAGCCCTGCATCTGCAATCGCACTAATCTCGGCGCGGACGGGATTGCCGGTGACCACACCACGCTTGATTGACTGCGTATCCGGCCCAGCAAAACCAAAACAGATTCGATCGGCAAACGGAATGAGCGTACGGTTTGAGAGCAATAGCTTTGCGTCTGCGTTAACCAGAACGAGCGGTTTGCGAAGCAGCCAAGCCGCGAGCCCCCCCGGAAGGCAGACATACCCGCCCATCCCAAGCACAGCGTTAGCGCCACGGCGGTGCAGGAAGCGTAAGCACCCCCAGAACGCGGCGAGCAGATGGTACGCGCCGACTAACCCATGCATGATCCCTTTTCCACGCATGCCTGAAAAGCGAATCACGTCCATCGGGATCGCGTGCGGCGGCACCAAGCGATTCTCCATCCCATGCAAGGTGCCGAGCCAACTTACACTCCAGCCTCGGTTCTGCATCTCTTGCGCAACAGCGATGCCTGGCATGATGTGCCCACCTGTGCCTGCAGCCATGATGACTAGGTGACTCATACGCGCCGCCC
>JBJOQV010000046.1:0-3875 GCA_046049785.1 Pseudomonadota bacterium | reverse complement strand
CCCTAGAGTTGTCAGCCGCTTTACTTTTCTTTACACAGTGTTTGGCGAGCGGAAACGTGGGGCGCTTAAGCTTCTTTTGGGGTGTGCTCCCCAGCCGGACCCGAAGGACCTTTGCATGGTTTCCCCTGGCTCACGCAAAGTCCTTCGGTCTCCCCGGCTTCACGCGATAAAGTTCAGTCATGACTTCTGACAGCGCTACAAGCTTCACTATGCCAAGGGTTTTGTTGGTCGATGACGATGACCGGCTTTCTTCAATGATCGCGGAGTATCTTCACACGCACCGGATTGATATCGACCAGGCCTTTGATTGCCGAACCGGAAAATCAAAACTCGATACAACCAAGTTCGATTTGCTGATTCTGGACCTGATGCTGCCAGACGGCGACGGTCTGGAGTTTTGCAAGAACATACGCGCCCGAAAAGACGATGCGGCGCGACTGCCTGTGCTGATGTTGACCGCCAAAGGCGAGACGATGGACCGCGTGCTGGGTCTTGAGCTGGGCGCAGACGATTATCTTGCCAAGCCCTTTGAACCGCGCGAGTTACTGGCTCGCATCCGCGCATTGCTGCGCCGGCCTGCGCTACCCTCGGAGAGCAGCGCAGTTTTGCAGTTCGGTCGCCTGAGTATTGATCTGGACGCCCGCAAAGTACGCGTCGATACGCGGGAGTGTGCTCTCACGGCGCACCAATTCGATACGTTGGTAGCGCTGGCAGAACGCCCTGGGCAAGTGCTTTCGCGCGAGCAACTGATGGACCGCACGCGCGGTATAGCTCTAGAGGCTTTCGACCGCTCAATCGACGTGCATATCGCGCGGATTCGCGCTGAGATCGAGGATGATCCCAAGATACCGCAGCGCATTCACACTGTGCGAGGCGTGGGTTACGTGTTCGCGAAGGCGCAGAGCTAGTGGGCCGGCTTTATCTTCGCATCTGGTTTGCGGTTGTCGCCACCGGAATCGCTGGGCTTGTGATCGGCATAGCGGCCACCCGTATTTTGCTTGACCCGCCTGGGCAGTTTTCCCGCATGCTGCTGGGCACTATTGCCACGGAACAAGTGATTGCGCAAGGGTCTGCACAAGACGTTGAACGCCGGCTCGCGCAGATCGCTCAGACCCAGGGTCTGGAACTAAGTGTTCTTGGTGCATCCGGCGAAGTTATCGCCTCTTCGGGCAAGCTAAAAGCTGGTGTGCCAAGCTCAGGCTTTGAGCAAGAATTCGTATTGACCACCGGCAGACGCCTGCAACTCATCAAGCCGCCTGACGCAGTACCCGGGCTTGAATCCATCGTACTCAGCCTCTCGATGATCGCGCTCGGGGTCGCGTTGGCCACCTATCCGATCGTACGCAGAATTACGCGCCGTCTGGAGCGTTTAAAGACAAGCGTAGAGCTTCTGGGTGCAGGCAAGTTTGATGTGCAGGTGGAAGTGCAAGGCAATGACGAGGTGGCCACCTTGGCCAAGAGCTTCAATGAATCTGCGCGACGTATTGCGCAACTGATTGACTCCAACCGCAGCTTGCTGGCCAATGCCTCACACGAATTGCGCTCCCCGCTGGCACGTGTTCGTATGGCTACTGAACTGCTTGCGCAAAAGTCAGCAGCCGCAGACGGGTCAGAGGTCAACGAAATACGTCTAAGCATTCGTGAACTGGATGCGCTGATTGACGAAATTCTTACCGGCAGCTCCCTGGAGCGGGTCGGCTTTGTTGAAGCGCCGGTGGCCACCGAGCTCGCAGCGCTGGTGCAGCAGGAATGCGCGCGGGTCGGCGCACAACTGCATGCCACGCCGGTCATACTGAACATTCATCCGGTTTTGTATCGACGTATGGTAAGAAATCTTCTGGAAAATGCGATCAAGTACGGGCTGGGCCAGCCCGTTAACGTGCATCTTCAGGCCAACAACGAACGCGTGGAGCTGAACGTGCACGACGAAGGGATCGGCGTGCCGGCGAGCGAAACAGAGCACATTTTCGAGCCGTTCTACCGCCGGCAGGGCGCAAGCGAAGTCAGTGGCGGTGTGGGACTCGGGCTCTCTCTGGCACGCGAAATCGCCCGCAAGCACGGCGGCGATATCGATTGCCGGCCGAATCATCCGCACGGATCTATCTTCCGTGCGTGGCTGCCTCTGCAGTCAAACGCAAGTACAGCCAGATAGCGCGTCTGCTCGAGATTTCGCGATCGCTTTGCAGCGATTGCCAGCGCTTCTTTGGACCTTGGCAGCGCGGCCAGCAGATATTGCAACGGACGCCAACCCCACCAATCCCGTGCGCGCTGCGACCAGGAATCTGTACTGGCCAACTGCTACGCAACCGTGTCTGCGTTGTGCGCTGCCGCCGCACGGCAGTTCGTTGACAGCTTCCGTTAACGCAGCAACAAAACTTTACCCGCACGCAGTGTTCCGTTAAAGGTTCTTCTGCACACTGGCGCTAAAGGTAGCCATGGCTCTGAGCATGCCATTTTTCTCAATGTGCTCCGCCCATGCGATCTGCCCCATTGACGTGCTCATCCTAGGAGTTCTGACATGAAACGTAAAACAGTGATCTCCACACGCATAGTGCATGGAGTTCGATGCCTCGTTGCAGCGGCTGCCGCTAGCCCCGTGATCGTGCTCGCTCAAGGCATGGAGATAGGCCCCTCTCCTCCAATGCGCTCGGAATTTGAAGGAATGATCGGTCTTGGCGTCAACTACGGTCCAGAATATCTAGGATCCGACGAACTCAAAGCGCGCGCTCTGCCACTGATCAATGCCCGCTGGAAAAACGGCTTCTTTGCAGGCTTCCCCTCCGGCATCGGCTTTAACTTCGCGCCCGAAAAACCACTGCAATTCGGCTTGGCTGTGCGCGCAGACCTGGGCCGCAAGGAAAGCGATTCAGACTACTTGCGGGGCATGGGAGACATCAAGACGCGGCCCGAGTACTCTGGTTTTGCGAGCTTCACGCTCAACGACGTGACGTTGCGGACCTCTCTTAATTATGGCTCCACGAACGACCGCAAAGGATTGCTGCTCAACGTTGGCGGCGTTTACGGCGTTCCGCTCACAAAAAGCAGTCGATTGGCGTTTTCTCTGGACACTACATTCGCCAATGAAGAGTACATGCAAAGCTATTTTGGCGTGACAAGTGCCCAGTCGATAGCCAGCGGATACAGCATCTACAGCCCAGGCGCCGGAATGCGTGATGTACGTCTGGGCGTGAACTACCTGTACCTCTTTTCACGCGAGATTAGCCTAAATGCCGGTCTCACCGCTTCTCAATTGCTGGGCGATGCTAAAGACAGCCCGCTCGCGCGTAGCGCTAGTGGTGTGTCAGGACGGATTGGCATGTCTTACCGCTTCTAGTACTCGTGCAATGGTCAAGCCCACCTGAACACTTCTCTGCAGCAACACTTCTTTGCAGTCAGCAATCTTTACGCAACGCCGCCCCTCTAGAGTTGAATCAGGCACATACAAATTGCGGGAGAGCTAGATGAAGAGACGTGATGTTGTGAGACTGATCGGTTTAACCGGCGTAGGCGGACTCGCTCCAGCATTAACGGCATGCGGCGGAGGCGACGATGGAGATCTGAATATTCGCTTACTCAGTTTGCTTGCGGATTCCGGAGACATCACGTTGCGCGTGGATGGCAGCGACAGAACCACGGCCTCTTTCGAAACTGTATCGGGCTACTTTGGCGAGGATTCGGGTACTTACACCACGGAATACGTGGCGCGATCCACCGGTGCAGTGCTATTTTCAGAAAGCTACACGTACAACAAGGACGTGTACTACAGCAAAATCGGCGTGGGCATTGACGGTTCAACCGGCTTTACTACGCTCGCTGACAACGAAGAGCGCCCTTCCGACAACGAAGTCAAGGTCAGGCTTTCCAACTTGGTCGCT
>JBJOQV010000045.1:0-2896 GCA_046049785.1 Pseudomonadota bacterium | reverse complement strand
CCATGTCATCGGCGACTTTCTGCGCCACCTTTTTGGCCTGCGCAACGCTCATGCCGTGCTGCCGCGAAATTTTGACGTCTGCCATGCTGCCCCTTTGAGATTTTTACTTGTTCAAGACCTGCGGATTGACAAGATTAGGTGGAATTTCACCCGCAAGTCCAGCACGCAGATTTCTAATCGCCAGCGCAGCCATGGCGCGGCGCGTATTCAGGCTGGCCGAGCCGATGTGCGGCGTGAGCACGGCGTTGTCCAGACTCAAAAAGCGCTTGTCCAGTGCGGGTTCTGCCTCAAACACATCCAGCCCCGCGCCGGCAATGCGTTTGTTTTGCAGCGCATCGATCAGCGCAGCGTCATCCACAATGCCGCCGCGCGCGATGTTGATCAGTATCGCGTCGGATTTCATCAGCGCAAGTTCGCGCGCACCGATGAAGTGATGCGTGTCTTTGGAATATGGCAGCACCAGCACCACAAAATCCGCAGTCTTGAGCAGATCATCCAGGCTGAGCCAGCGCGCATTGAGTACCTTGGCCTCGAGCGATTCGGTGCGGTTGTGATACACGATGTGCATGCCAAACCCGGTGGCGCGCTGCCCCACCGCCGCGCCGATCCGCCCCATGCCCACAATGCCCAGCGTTGCGCCATGTACGTCCTTGCCCAGCCACTGCTGCAGCGCCCACTTGTCCCACTTGCCCTCGCGCAGCCAGCGCTCGCTCTGCGGTACGTGGCGCGCAGTGGCCATCAGCAGCGCGAACGCCATATCGGCCGTAGTTTCCGTCAGCACGCCGGGGGTATTGGTGACCATGATGCCGCGCGCGGTGGCCGCAGCCACATCGATGTTGTTGTAGCCCACCGCGATGTTGGAGATAATTTTCAAACTAGGGCAGGCGTCCAGCACAGCAGCGTTGATCGGGTCGGCCGCGGTTGCGAGCAGGCCGCGCGCCTGACCGGCGTGGGCTGCCAGCGCAGCACCCAGCGGTGTATCGCCTTGGTTGTCCGTCACGGCAAAGTCCGACTTCAGCGCCGCGAGTTGATCGGCAAAAATCGCGCGGCTGATGGCAATGGCAGGAGCGGACATGGTGCGCCTTTCAATCAAGCGGGTTCAAATGCCAATGCATAGGCCGGCAACTCCAGCGAAGAGCCGCGCGGCGTGGAACCCGGATGAAATCCGAGCACCATCAGCATAGTGATAAAGCCAAGCACGTAGCCCACGGCAATATGCCAGCCGCCCTTGATCCACGCACCCACACTTCTGGCCTGCGGATACATGGTGGACAGCGCCACGCCCGCGCTGGAGCCAAACCAGATCATCGAGCCGCCAAAACCAACCGCATACGCAAGAAATCCCCAGTCATAACCGCCCTGCTTGATGGCCAGCTCGGTCAGCGGAATGTTGTCAAACACGGCGGACACAAAGCCCAGCCCAAACGCGGTCTGCCACGACGCGGCCGGCAGCTGCTCTACCGGCATCATCGATGCGCACAGTACAAGCGAAAGCAGAAATACCGCGCCTTTGAACGCATCTGGCAGCAAACTCCAATTGGGCGCGCGCAGCGGCACGCTCAGCAGGATCGCGACCCATACCGCGGCGCCCAGCCACGGAAACAGATCCGCATAGTCGGAGAACTGTGTAGTGACCAGAATCTTGGCGAATACGGCCAGCGCCAGAATAAATAGAACAATCCCAACACGCGCCCAATCCACATGCGCATGGCGGCCGGCATTCTTTTGAATCGGCCGGAACGCGTGCTGCTGCTTGGCCGCGAAGTAGCCGAAAAAGACAATTGCCACCGCCGAGCCGATAAACGCTTCCAGCACTTCCAGCGGCGAGATTCCAGCAATCCACATCATGGTCGTGGTGGTATCACCCACCACGCTGCCGGCGCCGCCGGCATTGGAGGCCGCGACGATCGCGGCCAAAAAACCGATATGTACTTTTTTGTCGTACACCGCCGCCGCAATCGTGCCGCCAATTAATGCTGCCGCGATGTTATCCAGAAACGCCGACAGCACCGCGACCAGCACGAGCAGCATGTAGCCACCTTTCCAGTCGTTGGGCAGAAACTTCGGCAGCAGCTCCGGCACTTCGCTCTTTTCAAAATGGTTGGAAAGCATGGCAAAGCCCAGCAGCAGCGCCAGCAAATTGGCCAGCACCACCCATTCATGCGCAAGATGGCTGGCAAAACCGGCCGCGCCCGCGCCGAACTTGAACGGCGAGAAGATGATCTTGTACAGCGCAATCACCACAGCGCCAGCAATGGCAATTTTCATGGCGTTGTGATGCGAGATGGCTACGCCGGCCAGTACAAGAACAAACAGCACAAACTCAAGTGGCACCGGCCCGATGGTTGGGCCGGAAAACGCCTGACCGCCAGCGGCGAAGGCCGCCGGTGAAGCGAGCAACATCACTAACGCAGCCACTACCGCAGCCATGAAGCGCATAACATCCCCTCTACTCGAATTGTTTTAGGTAGCTCAGACCGCACAGCTCAAATCCCTGAGTGTGACAGGGATTATATGGACGCGCAGCCCACTTCTGGCCATGCGGCACACCGTAGCGGTGCATGTACACGCGTGCTTGGCTACAATTGACCATTCAAAGACTTTCATCGCACGCCAAACCCATGACTCATGTTGTCACCGAATCCTGCATCAAGTGCAAGTACACCGACTGTGTGGATGTGTGCCCTGTGGACTGCTTCCGCGAAGGGCCTAACATGCTCGTGATCGATCCGGATGAGTGTATCGACTGCGCGGTGTGTATTCCCGAGTGTCCGGTCAACGCGATCATGGCAGAAGAAGACGTGCCGGCGGATCAGCAGCATTTCATTGCAATGAATGCAGAGCTCACACCGGCTTGGCCGTCCATCACGCGCATGAAAATGGCGCCGGCCGATGC
>JBJOQV010000044.1:0-5569 GCA_046049785.1 Pseudomonadota bacterium | reverse complement strand
ATCGGTGGACTCGGGCCTGATTTTTGAGCGTGCCAATGCGCTGTTTGTACCGGAGCTGAAGCAAACGTTAGAGCCGCGCCTGTACTACCTGCATGTGCCCTTTAAAGACCAGAGCAAACTGCCCAACTTTGATTCTGGCCTGACTGATTTCAGCTTTGCCCAGTTGTTTTCGGAAAATGTGTTTGCCGGGCAAGACCGCATTGCCGATGCCAACCATCTCACCCTCGCCCTCACATCGCGTTTCATTCGCCCCGAAACCGGCGAAGAGCGGCTGCGCCTTTCGATCGGCAAGCGGCAGTACTTCACCGCGCAGCGGGTGGAACTGCCGGGCGCGTTGATTCCCGTGGGCGAGTCCTCCGATCTGCTGCTGGGCGCTGCCGGCTCGTTTGGCAAGGCCTGGACGCTAGATTCCGCGTTGCAACTGAACTCGGATGACAACCGCATCGTGCGATCCAGCGTTGGTGTGCGCTACAACCCGTCGGCCCGCAATGTGCTGAATTTTGCTTACCGCCTAACGCGCAATGCAGCGCCGCCGCTGGAACAATTTGACATTTCCGGCCAATGGCGCCTGGGTAGCCGCTGGTACGGCGTGGCGCGGGTGAACTATTCCGCGCGCGACAAGCGCATTGCTGAAGCGCTGGCGGGCTTGGAGTACGATGCGAATTGCTGGGTGGCCCGCGTGGTCGCGAGCCGGTTTTCCACCGCAACGCAGACCTCCACCACCGCGCTGTTTTTTCAACTGGAGCTGATCGGTCTGGGCAGTCTGGGCAACAATCCCATTGATACCATCCGCCGCAGCGTCCCCGGCTACCGCAAACTGGACACACCGCAACCATGGAAGTTCGATCCCTACTAATTGGCACAGTCTTGCTGTGCACCGGTCTTGCTGCATCGGCGCAGACTGTGCTGTCGCCTTCAATCTCGGCGCCTGCGCAAACAGGCAAGCCGGTGCTGGTGGACGCGATTGCCGCAGTGGTCAACGACCAGATCATCACCAAACGTGATGTGAGCGAGCGCATGCGCAACGCCGAGCGCCAGCTGCAGCAGCAAAACATTGCGCTACCGGCGCGTGAGGTGCTGGAAAAGCAGGTGCTGGAACGCGCTATCACCGAGCGCGCGATTCTCTCCTGGGCGCGCGAAAACAATGTGCGCGTGGACGAGCAATCGATTGACGCGGCCTTTGCCAATATTGCCCAGCAAAACGGCCTGTCGCTGGCGGGTTTTCGTGAGCGGCTGGTGCGCGAAGGCGTAGACCCGGCTAAGTTCCGCCGCGATCTGCGCGATGAAATCGTGTTGTCGCGTGCGCGTGCATCCGAGGTTGAGCAGCGCATCCAAATCTCCGAATCGGAGATCGACGATTTGCTCGCGCAGGAAGCCGGCGTCACGCCCGGCGCAAGCGAGCTCAATATCGCGCAGATCCTGATCCGTGCTTCTGACGCTGAAGCGCGCAGCAAGGCTGAGGCGCTGGCGCAGCGCGTCAAGGCCGGCGAGGATTTTGCCAAGCTCGCGAAGGAAAACTCTGCATCGCCAGAAGCCGCTGCAGGCGGTGAATTGGGCTTTCGCGCCGCCGACCGGTTCCCTGAGCTGTTTGTGCAAGCGGTGGACAAGCTCAAGCCCGGCGAAGTGACAGGGCCGATTCAAAGCCCGGCCGGGTTCCATATTCTCAAACTGGTGGGCAAACGCGTGGCCGGCGCGGCCGCGGCGCAGGCGCCGCAGATTCGCGCCCGCCATATTCTGGTGCGCCCAGACGCCGAAGGCGATGAAGGCGCACGCAAACGGCTTGCCGCGATTCGCGAACGGGTTGCCAGCGGGCAGGCCAAGTTTGAAGATGAAGCACGCAAAAACTCGGTGGATGGCTCGGCCGCGCAAGGCGGCGATCTAGGCTGGCTGATGGCCGGTGAAACCGTGCCGGAGTTTGAGCGCGCGATGGATGCACTCAAGCCTGGCGAAATCAGCCAGCCCGTGCGCTCGCAATTTGGCTGGCATCTGATTCAGGTGCAGGAGCGCGGTGCGCGTGAAATTCCGATGGACAAACAGCGCAATCTTGCGCGCAACATTCTGCGCGAGCGCAAGGCCGACGAGCAATTTGCGCAGTGGGCGCAAGAAATCCGCGGCCGCGCCTATGTTGAAGTCCGTCAAGACTGACACCCGCACGCGCGATGGCAGCGCGCGATAACGCCGTGCCGGCGCGCATCGCCATCACGACTGGCGAGCCTGCCGGCATCGGGCCAGAAGTCGCGGTCAAAGCGCTTGCACAATTCAGTAGCGCCGCGCAATGCGCATTGATCGGCGATGTTGAACTGCTCGCTACGCGTGCGCGCCGTTATGCGCCTAGCCTTGTGCTGCAAAACATGCAGCCGTTCCAATGGGCCGATGAAGGCTTGACGGTGTGGCATGTACCGCTTACCGCCCCCGCGTCTGCCGGAACGCTTGATCCGCGCAACGCCGCCTACGTACTACGCACCTTGGACTTGGCTATTGAAGCGGCCACGTCGTGTGCTGCCGATGCGATGGTGACCTGCCCGATTTCAAAAAGCGTGATCAACGATGCTGGCGTTGCCTTTAGCGGCCATACCGAATATCTGGCCGCCAAGACCAGCACTGCGCAGGTGGTGATGATGCTTGCTGCCGGCGCGCAAGCAGACAGTTTGCGTGTTGCACTCGCGACCACACATCTGCCGCTGAAGGCGGTGCCGGCGGCGCTGACCATCAGCGGCTTGGTTCAAACACTACAGATCATTGCTGCAGACTTGAAAAGCAAGTTTGGCATTGCAACACCGCGTATTGCGGTATGCGGTCTGAATCCGCACGCCGGCGAAGGCGGCTATCTGGGCCGCGAAGAAATCGAGGTCATTGCGCCAGCGATCCAAAAGGCACAGGTGGCAGGCATTGATGCCACTGGCCCATATCCGGCCGACACGGTGTTTGCCCCACACATTCTCAAGCATGTGGACTGCGTGCTGGCGATGTATCACGACCAAGGCTTGCCCACGCTCAAGTACGCCAGCTTTGGCCACGGCATCAATATCACGCTGGGCCTGCCGATTATTCGCACCTCGGTCGATCACGGCACCGCGCTCGATATTGCCGGCAAAGGCGTTGCCGATTGCGGCAGCCTGCTCATCGCGCTTGCATGTGCGGTGCAGATGGTGGGTTCGCGCAAGTCCGCACACGCATGACCGCACACGTCGCCCGCAAACGCTTCGGCCAGCATTTTCTGGTGGACGAAGGCGTTATTCACAGCATTGTGTCGGCAATTGCGCCGCAGCCGGACGATGTGATGGTAGAAATCGGCCCCGGCCAGGCCGCGCTGACCGCGCCGCTGCTTGAGCATTTGAATCATTTGCATGCGGTGGAGCTGGACCGTGATCTTGCGCCACGCCTTGCCAAGCGGTTTGGTGGCCGCATCACGGTGCACGCCGCCGATGCACTGCAGTTTGACTTTGGCAGCCTTTGCAGTCCTGGCAAGCTGCTGCGGGTGGTGGGCAATTTGCCCTACAACATTTCATCGCCGCTACTGTTTCATCTCACGCAGTGGGCTGGATCAATTCGCGACCAGCACTTCATGTTGCAAAAAGAAGTGGTGGACCGCATGGTGGCTGCGCCGGGCGAATCTGATTACAGCCGCTTGTCCGTCATGCTGCAGGTGCGCTATCACATGGAAAGCTTGTTCGATGTGCCGCCGGCCGCGTTTGATCCACCCCCCAAGGTGGACAGCGCCATCGTGCGCATGATTCCGCTGCCCGCGCCGCAGGTGCGCGATTGGGCTGCGTTTGGCGCAGTGGTGGCACAGGCGTTTTCACAGCGGCGCAAAATGCTGCGCAATACTCTGGCTGCGCATCGCGCGGCGCTGGAAGCGGTTGGCATCGAGGCGACGCTGCGCGCTGAGGATGTATCGGTCGCACAGTACATTGCGCTGACGGATGTGATTCACGCAGCAAAGTGAATCAGTGCGAGGACGCTTCTCGCAACCTCACGATCCCATCGGGCTGAGCTTGTCGAAGCCCTGTACCAATCAAGCACATAAATGGCTAACCTCAAATGCGTTTAGACGGGCTCAACGCGAACGGGTCTTGAGAAGCTCGCTGCAGGGCTCTACGCAATATCCATGCGCATTTTCAGGCAAAAATGCTTCAAAACCCGCATGGATATTGCGTACGTGCCTTAAAAATCTCTTCAATCAATGCAGCGCTGCGCTCAATTCTTCGTCCGCGATGCGCTTGATGTGCGCCACAAACTCTGCGTCTTCCCCGCGCAGCAGCAGCGGCAGCGCGGTGCGAAAGTCTTCGCGCCGGCACCACTCGTGCATGTAGTCTTCCCAACTGGCCCAGCGGCGGCGCTGCCGTTCGTTCATGTCCGGTTCATGCAGCACCAGATAGGCGCGCTCAAACAAGCTGATCAGCATGTCAAAGATCAGCATCATGCGCTCGTGCTGTTCAGGCGACAGATCGGGGTTGGAACGCTCGGTGCGTAGACGCAGGTCTGAATTGTCCAGCACGATGCGCAAAAAATCCTTGTACGCATCGCTGATCATTTGATACGCCTCTTCGTCCTCGTTGTCACGCTCCTTGCGCTGTTCGTACAGAAAGACAAGTATCGCCAGTGGCAGACCGATCACGGTCACCACGTAGCTGGCGATTTCCCAGAACTCGCTCATACCGGCTAAATGCTTTCGCCCTTGCGCTCAATCAGCTCGATCTTGTAGCCGTCCGGGTCTTGCACAAATGCAATCACGGTAGTGCCGCCTTTGACCGGCCCCGGTTCGCGCGTGATGTTGCCGCCACCTGCCCTGATCTTCTCGCATGCGCCGTAGACATCCGGCACGGCCAGCGCAATATGGCCGTATGCCGTGCCGATTTCGTACTTGTCTACGCCGTAGTTGTAAGTCAGTTCAATCTCGGCATGCTCGGGGTTGCTACCGTAACCGACAAAAGCGAGTGAGTATTTTTGCTCCGGCCGGTCGGTGGTGCGCAGCAGCTGCATGCCCATGATGTTGGTGTAGAAATCGATCGATCGCTGCAAATCGCCTACGCGCAGCATGGTGTGAAGCAGTCGCATGGTGCCTTCCTAAAAGGGTGTTCTCTTGAAATAGCGTACCGCACCGGCACAGGTCTGTCTGAGGCCCGCGGCGGCGGCCCCCTTTCGCCGCGCGCGCGATTGCACTAGCATCAGGCGCGCGCATGTCGCAAAACTTCACGATAGGGGTCAAAACCATGGTGACAAGAAGAAAGCTTCTCGAAACAGGCGGCTACGGCAGCGTACTGGCGGCCAGCGGCGCGTTGGCGCTTACAGGCTGCGCATCAACGCCCGCAACCCCAGCCAAGCCGCAGGTGGCTACGCGCACTCCGCCGCGCACCGTTACGGGCGGCGGTGGCGCCAAGATCGCGGTCTACGACACCGGCAACCCCGCCGGCAAGCCGCTGCTGTTTATCCACGGCTACATGCAAAGCCATCAAAGCTGGATCAAGCAGTTCACCGATGAGGGTTTGCGTAGCAAGTACCGCCTGGTGGCGATGGACATGCGTGGCCACGGCGAATCGCAAAAACTACCGAATGTGGCGGACTATCA
>JBJOQV010000043.1:0-5208 GCA_046049785.1 Pseudomonadota bacterium | reverse complement strand
TTGATGCCGGCAACCCGCAGTGGCAGCAGCTTGGCAAATACTTTGGCCTCGCGCGCTGGATCAATGTCTACCGCTCCGGCGATTATGTGGGCCGCGCGTTTTGGCGTGCGGGCGAGCGCTACGCGATTGAACAGGCACCGCAGCCGGTCGCGGCCGACCGTGCAGAAATGTGTCTTGGCGCCGGTGCGCACACGCATTATTTTGATGACACAGCAATGAATATGGGCCGCGTAGTCAGCACGCAAATTGCGCAAGTTTGAATTTGAATACGCAATATCCACGCGCTTTTTCAAGGCAAAATGGCTGAAAACCCGCATAAATATTGCGTAGAGCTTGTTTTTGAGCTTCTGTGACACCTTGCAAACCGCGCACACGGCACCATGTGCAAAAGAGCTATTCGCAGTAACCTCCAATTTCAACCATAGAAAGCCTCCTCCGTATGAAAATCGAAACCCAAGATGATCTGGGCATTCCGATGTCCGTGCGTATCCGCGAGCGCATGAAGGTCGCCGGTGCGCCATTCATGGCCAATGACAACATTGCCGAGTTTCTTGAAGCAGGCGAGCTGGAGCGCCTGCAGGCCGAAGTCGCCAGCAAAATGCAGGGCGTGCTGGAAAGCCTGGTCATTGATACCGAGAGCGATCACAACACGCAGGACACCGCCAAGCGCGTGGCCAAGATGTTTATCAACGAGGTGTTCTCCGGCCGCTACCGCCAGATGCCGCCGCTGACCGAGTTTCCCAACGTCAAGCATTTGAATGAGCTGATGATCGTTGGGCCGATCATGGTGCGCAGCGCCTGTTCGCATCATCTGTGCCCCATCATTGGCAAGGTCTGGGTAGGCGTAATGCCCAATGAGCACTCCAACCTGATCGGCCTGTCCAAGTACGCGCGGCTGATCGATTGGGTGATGAGCCGCCCGCAGATTCAAGAAGAAGCCGTCAGCCAGGTGGCCGACTTGCTGCAGGAAAAGCTGCAGCCCGATGGCCTGGCGATCGTGATCGAGGCCGATCACTTCTGCATGGTCTGGCGCGGCGTGAAAGATACCGATTCCAAGATGATCAACAGCGTCATGCGCGGCTCGTTTCTCAAAGATCCCAACCTGCGCCGCGAATTTTTAGCGCTCATCAAGAACAACAAAACCTAAGGGAATACCGCCATGCTGATCCGCCTGCTCTACGCCAGCCGCTCCAAATCACACATCGACAAGAGCGCCATCGAATCCATCCTGGCCAAGAGCCGCGTCAACAATCCGGAGATCGGCGTCACCGGCATTCTCTGCTACGGCGGCGATATCTACATGCAGGTGCTCGAAGGCGGACGTGACGCGGTCAATCAACTCTACAACGTCATCGTGCGCGACCCGCGCCATGACAATGTGATGATGCTGCACTACGAAGAAGTGAGCGAACGCCGCTTCGCCGGCTGGACAATGGGCCAGGTCAATCTGGAAAAGCTCAACCCCACCACGCTGCTCAAGTACAGCGAAAAACCTGTGCTCAACCCATTTGCCATCAGCGGCAAGGTGTCGATGGCACTACTGGAAGAACTGATTCTGACCGCATCCATCATCGGCCGTGCGGATACCGCGCGCACGCCGCCGCTGCATACCGCCGCCTAGGTCACTCAGCCGCCAGCTTTGCTGCTCTTGGCCTGTTTGCGGCAGGCCTCAGAGCAGTATTTGATCTCTGCCCAGTTTTTCTCCCAGCTCTTGCGCCACATCATCGGCCGTTGGCACACCACACATTGCTTGGTCGGCAAGAACGATTTATTGCCGGCAAAGCCGCGGCCTCTGCGTTCAGCCATCTGCATTCTTCCTTGCCGGCTTGCGGCGTGAATTTGGCATAAAAGCCAATTCTAAGCACGCAATATCCATGCGCTTTTTCAAGGCAAAATGGCTGGAAATGCCCATGGATATTGCGTAAAGCACATTGAACTATTGCGCAAACGTGCTTTTGTACTGCTCGCGCAGCACATTCTTTTGTACTTTGCCCATCGCATTGCGCGGCAGCTCAGCCACGACCCACACGCGCTTGGGAACTTTGAAGCCCGCGATTTTTTCTTTCAGCGTGTTCGCCAGCGCGTCCTCTGCGGCGGCGGCGCCGGACTTTACTGTCACTACCGCACACACCGCTTCGCCAAAATCCGGGTGCGGCACGCCAATCACGGCGCTTTCAAGAACACCCGGCAATTCATCGAGATAACCTTCAATCTCTTTGGGGTACACGTTGTACCCGCCGGTGATGATCAAGTCTTTGCTGCGCCCCACAATGCTGAGGTAACCCTGCGCATCAAACTTGCCAACGTCGCCGGTCTTGAAAAATCCGTCTGCAGTAAATTCTTCATGCGTCTTTTCCGGCATTTTCCAGTACCCGCTGAAAACATTGGGGCCTCTGACCTGAATGCTGCCTACCTCATCTGTAGCACACACGCTGCCGTTTTCATTGACCACCCGCACCTTCACACCGGGCAGCGGCAATCCCACCGTGCCGGCGCGGCGCAGTGACAGCGCATCTCCGTGGTAGGGGTTGGAGGTAAGCATGACGGTTTCGCTCATGCCATAGCGCTCCAGAATCGTATGGCCGGTGCATGCGTAAAACTGCCGATGCGTGTCCACCAGCAGCGGCGCCGATCCGCTGATAAAAAGGCGCATGCTCTGTGTGCTTTGCTGGCTCAAACCGGGCTGCGCCAGCAAGCGCACGTAAAGCGTAGGCACGCCCATAAAGACAGTTGCGCGCGGTAGCAATTTGACCGCCTGCGCGGCGTCAAACTTGTTCATCCAGAGCATCTTCGCGCCGGCCAGCAGCGCCCCGTGGATGGCGACAAACAACCCATGCACATGGAAGATCGGCAAAGCATGCAGCAACACATCGCTGGCCGACCAGCCCCAGTAGGTATGCAGCGTTTGCGCATTGGCAAGCATATTGCCGTGCGAGAGCATTGCCCCTTTGCTGCGACCCGTGGTGCCGGAGGTGTAGAGGATTGCAGCCAGATCGCCGGCGCAGCGCTGTACGGTCTTGAAGCGCTCAGGCATGGCTGCCGCTTGCTCGATCAGCGTGCCATCTACCGATTGCCCGAGCGTGAACAAGTTTTTGGCGCCGCAGCTTTGCGCCAGCGGCACGAACATGGCGCGCTGGGCCGGTGCGCACACAATCACAGCGGGCTGCGCATTGTCCAGAAAATAGGCCAGCTCTGCACTTTGGTAGGCGTTGTTCAGCGGCAGATAGACATAACCCGCGCGCAGTACTGCCAGGTACAGCAGCATGTTCTCAACGCTTTTTTCCACCTGCACGGCCACGCGTGCACCCGCCCGCAGTTTGAGCGACGCAAGCAGGTTGGCGATTTTGGCGCTAGCGCGGTCAAGATCGTCCCAGGTGTAGTAGCGGCCATCCAGCGTTTCAACCGCGCAGGCACTACGGTCTTTTGGAAACGCCGCTTCAAATGCGGCAAATAAATTGTGATTCATGATCCAGTGAATTTGGGCGCGCGCTTTTCCAGAAATGCGGCAATACCTTCGCGGTAATCGCTCGAATCGAGAAAAGCGTAAAAACTATCTTGCTCAGGCAACGAAAGCGATGACACCATGGGTGCAAGCGAGCGTGCCATGCGCTTTGCGCCTGCTACGGCGATAGGCGCTGCGCTTGCAAGCCGCGCGGCCAGCGCATTGATCCGCGCATCAAACTGCGCGCTTGGCACCACCTCTTGCACCAGCTGCAAGCGCTGCGCCTGTCCGGCATCAATCAAATTGCCTTGCAGCAGCAGTTGCATGGTTGCGGCCTTGCCAAAGGCTGCCATCACACAGGCCATTTCAAACGGTGCAAGTGGAAAGCCGCGGTACAGCACTGGCACGCCAAACTGGGCGCTGTCTTCAGATACGCGCAAGTCGCAGCAGGCAGCAATCTCCAGCCCGCCGCCCACGCAGTGTCCACGGATAGCGGCAAGCACAGGAAACTTGCAATCCAGCAGCGCCTGCAACGCGGGGCGGATGATGTCTTCGTGATAGGTTTCGCCCGACTCACGGTCGTGCCGCACCTGGGCAAACTCGGATATATCGGCGCCGGCGCAAAAATCCTTGGCTGCACCCGCAATCACGAGCACGCGTACGGATGTCCGCCCAACACAAGCGTGCACCAAATCGCGCAATTGCCGCCACATCGCCACCGACATCGCATTCTTGCGGCCGGGCGCGTGCAGCGTCAGCCGTGCAATGCCGTCTTGCTCATGGAGTAGTACCTGGCCCGCAATCGCCGCGTCACACATCAGTCAAGCTTTGCGCCGGCTGCGCGCGTCACATCCGCCCAGCGTTTGATCTCGCTTTGCAGAAACCCCGCAAACTGCTCGGGCGATGTGGTCACATTGGTTTCCGACCCTTGCGCGGTCCAAATCTCCTTCAGCTCAGGCGATTGCACCGCTTTCACTACTTCTGCATGCATGCGATCGAGAATCTCCTTGGGCGTGCCCTTGACCCCCCAAAGCGCATACCACGTCGATACCTGATAATCCGGCAGGCCTTGCTCGGCCGCAGTAGGCAGATTCGGAAAGGCCGGCGAGCGCGTTTTGGATGCAACAGCCAGCGCCTTGATGCGGCCGCTGCGGATGTGCTGCGCGGATGAGCCCAGACCATCAAACATCACGTCCACTTGCCCGGCTATCAAGTCTGTCAACGCAGGACCAGCGCCGCGGTAGGGAATATGCGTGATAAAGGTCTTGCTTTGGATCTTGAATAGCTCGCCAGCCAGATGGTGCGATGTGCCGTTGCCGGCGCTGCCGTAGTTCAGCTTGCCCGGCGCCTTGCGTACCGCATCGACAAAACTGCGCAAGTCGTTTGCAGCGACCTTTTGCGGGTTGACGACCACCACCTGCGGCGGGTTGGCCACGACGGTCAGCGGCACCAGATCGCGGGTGATGTCATAGTCGAGTTTTGGGTAAAAACTTGGCGCAATCGCATGGTGCACCGCACCGAGAAAAAAGGTGTATCCGTCCGGCGCGGCCTTTGCTGCCGCACTGGCGCCCAGCGTACCGCCAGCGCCACCCTTGTTGTCCGTGATGACCTGCCGGCCAAGTTGTTTAGTCAGTTGCGCCGCCAGTGGGCGCGCAAATGCATCAGTGCCACCGCCCGGTGGAAAAGGCACAATAATTGTGACGGGTTTGGCCGGCCAGGCCTGTGCAAACGCTATGCCGGGCAGCGCAAACGCGGCAATCACCAAA
>JBJOQV010000042.1:0-4251 GCA_046049785.1 Pseudomonadota bacterium | reverse complement strand
CATTCTGATTGCGCAAGAAGGAATCAACGGCACGGTGGCGGGCAGCGCCAGTGACATCGATACGTTTGAACGCGCGCTCAGAGAAGACCCGCGCTTTGCCGGTATGCCGTTTAAACACAGCGCCTGCGAAACGCCGCCGTTTGCGCGCATGAAGGTGCACAAAAAGCCGGAGATCGTGCTGCTGGGTGTAGATGACGTGGATGCGGCGGACACCGGCATCAACGTCAGCCCGCAGCAGTGGCGCGCGCTGATCGCGCAAGACGATGTGGTGGTGATCGACAACCGCAACAGCTTTGAACACCGGCTGGGCCGCTTCAAGGGCGCGGTTGATCCGCAGGTGGCGAACTTTCGGGACTTTCCAAAATTTATCGAGACGCATCTGCCGCAATGGCAGGCACAGAACAAAAAGATTGCGATGTACTGCACCGGCGGCATCCGCTGTGAAAAGACCAGCGCGTGGATGAAGCGGATGAATGTAGAGGTGTATCAGCTTGAGGGCGGCATTCTCAACTATTTTCACACCATGCCGGATGCGCAGCACGACTTTGAAGGTGAGTGCTTTGTGTTTGATAACCGCATCGCGCTCAATACAAAGCTGCAAGAAACTGCGACCACGCTGGAAGAGGTTTACCAGGGCGAGCCCGATGGCGCATGGCGGATTGCGCGTGCTAAGCGGCTGCAAGAAGCGGTGGATGACGCAGCAGATGAGTAATGCCGCCCTGCATCGCAATGGCGTTGGCGCAAGTTGCGTGGGCACGCCGCCGGGCAGCTACCCAAGCCTGCTGGCGTTTTTGGCGCAGCGCTTTCCCACGATTGCGCAGGACGAATGGATTGCACGCTTGTCGCGCGGCGATGTGCTGAGCGAAAGCGGCACGCCATTTGCGCTGAACGCGCCCTACCCGCCCGCGAGCAAGGTGTATTACTTTCGCGCGCTGGCCGCGGAGCGGCGTATTCCGTTTGAGGCGGTGGTGTTGTTTGAAGACGAGTTCATCGTCGTCGCCGACAAGCCGCATTTTCTGCCCGTGGTGCCCAGCGGCAAATACCTGCAGGAAACGCTGCTGGTGCGGCTTAAGCGGCAGCTTGGCATTGACACGCTGGCGCCGGTGCACCGGATTGACCGCGACACCGCAGGCCTCGTCCTTTTCACCAAACAGCCAGCCACGCGCGGCGCGTATCAGGCGCTGTTTCGCGAGCGGCTGGTGCATAAGGAATACGAAGCGATTGCGCCATTTAATGCGGCGCTGCATTTTCCGCTCACCCGCGCCACGCGCATGGCAAGTAGCGAAGAATTTATGTGCATGATCGAGGTACCGGGTGAGCCCAATGCAATCACGCGGATTGAACTGCTGGAATCGCGCGGCGCGCGTGCGCGCTACAAGCTGCTGCCCGCCACCGGCCAGCGCCACCAACTGCGCGTACACATGAACGCGCTTGGCCTGCCGATTGAAAACGACGAGATTTATCCGGCACTGCTGCCCGAAATACCGGACGATGATGCCGCCTGGCAAGCGCGCTATGCGCGCCCGCTCAAACTGCTCGCCAAGGTGCTGGCGTTTACCGATCCGATTACGGGTATGGAGCGAAGGTTTGAGAGCGTGCGGCGGCTGGAATTTGATTGACCGGATCAAAAGCCCCGCGGTTTGCCCTCACCCTAGCCCTCTCCCGCACGCGGGAGAGAGGATTTCTCTTGAACTTGGAGGGCGACAAAAATTCCGGGGCTGCGGCACTCGTACAGTTCCCTCTCCCGCGCGCGGGAGAGGGTTAGGGCGAGGGCCAGCTTCATTAGTGAACAGTGGATTGCCCAAGCGTGTTGAGCTTGGCCGGCCCCGCATTCCACACATCCATCACGTCTTTGGCTTGCGGGTTGGTTTTGCCAACCCATTCGTCATACTTGGCGCGCATGTCTGCGCCGTAGCGCTGGTAAATCTTGTAGCCCACCCAGGCAATCAGGGCGAGCAGCGCAATCGTCTTGGCCGCACGCGCAAAGGTCACCACCACAGCAATGCCCATGCCCAGCGCCACCCACTTGACCCACCAGGTGCCGCTGTAGGTCATGTAGTTGATGATGCCGCACAACCCCACAACAAACAGCGCCTTGAAGGGCATGAAGATCGCGTCGGTCACGTCTTTAACTGGGCGGGTAATGAGTTTGAACGGGTTCATGGCTGGCTTTCTTTCTGGGCAAGTGGTTGCGATAGGCCCACTTTAGAAAGCGCCGCATCGCGTTAAAAGCCGCATGCGACGAATTGCCTGCGCGCTTCGCGATTGGCGGTTTTTGGGCGCCAAATGCGGCGCTGCGTGCACTCTGAATCGTGGAAACTCGTGCTTCACAAAGTACGTTACGCAATATCCATGCGCTTTTTCAGCCATTTTTACCCGAAAAAGCCCATGGATATTGCGTGAAGCTCTTCTAAACCGGAGTATTTAGCCACAGAGGCACGGAGTACACAGAGCGACCGCTGCTCTCTGAATTCCTCTAAATTCCTCTGTGGCCTCTGTGGCCAAAGCCCCGTATCAAGCCAAGGCTCAAGCGCCGCTTGAAGCGGCCAGCGCCGCATCCACCATCTCGCGCGCCATGCCCAAGTAGTTCATCGGGTCAGTGAGGTGATCGATTGCAGCGCGATCAAGATGCTGCGTGACAGCGGGCATGCCCGCCAGCACATCGGCCAGCGTGCCGCCCTGCTGCAGGGCTGTGCGGCAGGCGCCATACACCACATCATGCGCGCTCTGCCGGCCCAGGTGCGGCGCCAGGCCCATCATCACTGCCTCGGCCACGATCAGGCCGCCCGTGAGGTCAAGATTCTTGCGCATGCGCGCTGCGTCCACCTGCAGGCCGCCGAGCATGAATTTGGCTTGATTGAGCGCGCCCGATGTCAGCACAAAACTTTCCGGCAGCGCGATCCACTCGGCGTGCCACGGGCCGGTGGCGCGTTCCAGGTCTTGCACCATCGCGTCCAGCATCAGCCCGGCGTGCTGGCGTACCGCTTTACCAGCGGCCAGAATGAGTTCGCTGCTGATGGGATTGCGTTTTTGCGGCATGGTGCTTGAGCCGCCACGGCCCGGCACAAACGGCTCGGCTAGCTCGCCGATCTCGGTGGAGGCAAGCAGCATCACGTCGTAGGCGATTTTCCCCAGCGATCCGGTGAGCAGCGCAAGAAAATTAACACTCTCTGCCAGGCCATCGCGCGCAACATGCCAAGTGGTCTGCGGCGCGGCAAGATTCAGCTCGCGCATCAACGCAGCTTGCACCTCAAGCCCGCGCTGGCCAAGCGATGCGAGCGTGCCCACCGCGCCGCCAAACTGGCCCACCAGCACGCGCGGTTTGAGCTGCTGCAGCCGCTGCGCATGCCGGTCGAGCATGGAGAGCCACACGGCCACTTTGTAGCCAAAAGTGATGGGCAGCGCGTGCTGCAGATGCGTGCGGCCAGCCATCGGTGTATCGCGGTGTTTGATGGCAAGCGCGGCGAGCGTTTTGCGCAGCGCGGCAATGTCAGCCTCGATCAATGCAAACGCATCGTGTAGCTGCAGCACCAGCGCGGTATCCATGATGTCCTGCGTGGTCGCGCCCCAGTGCAGGTAGCGTCCCGCATCACCGCATTGCTTGGCCAGTTGATGCACCAGCGGCAGCACCGGGTAGCCCACAAGATCAGTTTCTGTCCGCAGCGCATCCAGGTCCAGCTTGCCAGCATCGCATCGTGCAGCGATTTGCCCGGCAGCATCGGCGGGAATCACGCCTAGTGCGCCCTGCGCTTTGGCGAGCGCAATTTCTACTTCGGTAAAGCGCGCAAGCTGCGCGGTGTCTGCAAACACCGCGCGCATGGTGTCAGTGCCGAATTGGTTGCGAAAGACTGCGGAGTCGAGGACGGTGGTGGGCATGTGATCAGAGTCCCCTCTCCCGCATCAGCGGGAGAGGGTTAGGGTGAGGGCCAAAGACACTTTGTTTATTGTGGCGTATCCGCAGCAGGAGCGCACAGCTATTTCACCCTCACCCTACCCTCTCCCTGCAAGAGAGAGGGCTAATTTCTACTTCTCCACAAACGCCCGCTCAATCACATAATCGCCCGGCTCGCCCTGGCTGGGTGAAATTTTGAAGCCACGCTTATCCAGCATGGCCGACGTGTCCGCCAGCATGCTCGGGCTGCCGCAGATCATGGCGCGGTCGCGCGCCGGGTCAAGTGGGGGCAGGCCGATGTCTTCAAACAACTTGCCACTGTCCACCAAGTCAGTCAGCCGGCCGCGGTTGCGGTACGG
>JBJOQV010000041.1:0-6462 GCA_046049785.1 Pseudomonadota bacterium | reverse complement strand
TCATTGAATTTGAGCGCTTCGATCACGAGCACGGCAACATCAACACCGGTAATGGCCTGCGTCACCGTGCGATTCATCATCTTGGGCATGGCGCCGGCATGACGGGTTTGGTAGCCGGGCGTATCGACAAAGGCGATCTGCAGGCTGTCCTGCGTGAGGACGCCAAGAATCCGGTGCCGCGTAGTTTGCGGATGGTGCGAGGTGATCGACAACCGCTCGCCAATCAACGCATTAAGTAAGGTGGATTTGCCGACATTGGGCCGCCCGACAATGGCGGCCATGCCGCAGCGGTAGCCGCCGGCCGATGCGATGGGGTCCATGGCGCTTAACGCACCACGGCTGACTGTGCTTTGACTTCCGGCGCAGGCGCGTCCGGCGACTGCACGGTGGCCACCGGAAGGCTGAGCTGCGCATCGCGCTTGACGGTCTTGCGGGCGCGCTTAACGGCCGCAGGCGCTAGACTCACAGCGGCTTCCAATGCTTTTTTGGCGGCAGACTGTTCTGCTGCGCGCCGGCTGCCACCACCGCCAATCACGCGGATATCCAGCTTGGGCACCAGGCACTCAACCTCGAATTCCTGGCTGTGCGCTGCGCCATGCGTGGCAATCACGTTGTAGGTGGGCAGCACAATTTTGCGGCCCTGCAAGTATTCCTGCAGCAAAGTTTTGGCATCTTTGCCAAGGGTTTTCGGGTCGACCGACTGCAGCACCGGCTCGTACAGTTTGCGAATGACTTTGGCTGCAGAATCAAACCCCGCGTCAAGGAAAATCGCGCCGACAATCGCCTCAACGCAGTCCGCCAGGATCGACGGCCTGCGAAAGCCGCCGCTCTTGAGCTCGCCCTCGCCCAGACGCAAAAACTGCGACAGCCCAATACTTTGCGCAATCTCATGCAAGGACTGCTGCTTGACGAGATTGGCACGCAGACGTGAGAGATCTCCTTCGTCAATCTTGCCGTAGCGGTCATACAAAAGATGCGCGACTGACAGATTCAGCACCGAATCGCCAAGAAATTCGAGCCGTTCATTGTGCGTTGCGGAATGCGACCGATGCGTAAGCGCCTGCGTGAGCAGATTGCCGTTGGCAAACTTGTGCCCCAGCTTGTCTTCCAGTGCGCTCAGGTCCGTGGCTGTCATGTGCCGTACTGCGTTACTTACCGCGCGTGGTGGTGTTGAAATCAATCACGAGGCTGACTGGCTCCATGAGCGGAATTTTCTTGGAATAGGCCACCGATACGACGATCTTGTCGTTCTCTTTGGTCACATCCAAGTCCTTGCCACTGATAGTGGAGATGTAGCCGGCGCTGGCCGCCAGGTCAAAATTGCGGCGCACATCGGCCACAGAGGTGGCGCCATCGCGTGCTTTGATCATCGCCTTTTGCACATCAAAGTACTCATTGACTGCCGGCGTCACCTTCATGCCCAGCAAAACAAGGCCACCCAAAATCGCCATGAAAAACACAGCGCCGAACAGCGTGATCCCTCGTTGATGATGCTGCCTTGCCTTGCTCATCGAAATCGCTCCCTTAGCCATCAAAGCCGCTTTCAAGTTCATTCGAATCATGAAGTCGGTTGATTTAATTAAAACCTCCGATACGCTTGATGTTACCGAAGTTCATCCAGATGAAGAACGCCTTACCGACCACATTTTCTTCCGGGACAAACCCCCAAAAGCGGCTGTCCAGGCTGTTGTCGCGATTGTCGCCCATCACGAAGTAGCTGCTTTTCGGCACCACGCAGCGGATTCCGTTGACCAGCATTTCGCACGCATCGCCGTACACACGCAATCCGGCCGGGCCGACAGCCGAGGGGCGATCGGGATCATTCAGCACAGAATGCTCGACGTTACCGAGTTTTTCTGAGAATTGAGCAGAAATTACGCGACGTTCGGGGTCTAGATACTCAGGCAGCTGCTTTGTTGGCAACGCGATGCCATTGATGGTGAGCTTCTTGTCAACATACTCCACGCGGTCGCCCGGCAGGCCCACCACACGCTTGATGTAGTCTTTGTCAGGCTCCTTGGGAAAGCGAAACACCATCACGTCGCCGCGTTGCGGCTGCCCCACATCCACAATCTTCTTGTTGATGATTGGTAAACGGACGCCGTAGGTGTATTTGTTCACCAGGATCAGATCGCCCACCACCAGCGTTGGAATCATGGAGCCGGAAGGAATCCGAAACGGCTCGGCGATAAAGCTGCGCAGGAAGAATACGGCTGCGATGACGGGAAAGAAGCTCGCAGAGTATTCCAGCCACCAAGGCTGGCGCATGCTTTCATCGGCCAGTTTTCTGCGCGCCTCAGCGACGGCGGTGTCGCCACCTGCTGCCTTGAGCGACAAGGCCTCACCGGAGTCAAACCGCGCGACGGCGACATCGGCGCGCGTGCGGCGCTGTTTGCGAAACAGCAGGATATCCAGCACGTACATCACGCCGGTGAACATCGTCAGCCAGAACAGCACCAACGCAAAATTGACCGCACCAAAATTCTCTAGCACCTATTTGTCCTCCACTTGCAGGATGGCGAGGAATGCCTCCTGCGGAATTTCCACCGTGCCCACTTGCTTCATGCGCTTTTTGCCGGCTTTTTGCTTCTCCAGCAGCTTTTTCTTGCGCGAGATATCACCGCCGTAGCATTTGGCCAGCACGTTCTTGCGCAGCGCTTTCACATTTTCACGCGCGATGATATTGCTGCCAATGGCCGCTTGAATCGCCACGTCATACATCTGGCGCGGAATCAGCTCGCGCATCTTCGCGGCCACTTCACGGCCACGGTATTGGCTGTTGGCGCGATGCACAATGATCGAGAGTGCATCCACGCGGTCGCTATTGACCAGGATATCCACTTTCACCACATCGGCGGCGCGATATTCCTTGAATTCATAGTCCATCGACGCATAGCCGCGCGAGACGGATTTGAGCCGGTCAAAAAAGTCCAGCACGATCTCGCCCATCGGCATCTCGTACTTGAGCACGACTTGCCGCCCGTGATAGGCCAAGTCCACCTGCACGCCGCGTTTTTGGGTACACAGCGTGATGATCGCACCCACATATTCCTGCGGCGTGAACACGGTCACAGAAACAATCGGCTCGCGGATTTCTTCAATCTTGTCCGGATTGGGCATTTTGGACGGGTTGTCCACCACGAGCACGGTTTTATCCCGCTGCACAACCTCATAGACCACCGTGGGCGCAGTGGTGATCAAGTCCTGGTCAAACTCGCGCTCCAGGCGCTCCTGCACGATGTCCATATGCAGCAGACCCAAGAATCCGCAGCGAAAGCCAAAGCCCAGCGCCTGCGATACCTCAGGCTCAAACTGCAGTGATGCGTCGTTGAGCTTGAGCTTTTCCAGGCTTTCGCGCAGCTGCTCGTACTGATTCGCTTCCACCGGATAGAGGCCGGCAAACACCTGCGGCTTGATTTCCTTAAAGCCCGGCAGCGGCGCCGCGGCCGGCTTGGTAGCCAGCGTGACGGTATCGCCCACCTTGGCCACGGCCAGCTCTTTGATGCCGGCAATGATGAAACCCACTTCGCCCGCGCTCAGGCTTTCGCGCGGCATGCTTTTGGGTGTGAATACGCCCACCTGTTCGACCGGAAATGCCGCATCGGTGGCCATCAGCAAAATCTTGTCTTTGGGCTTGACGCTGCCGTTGACCACGCGCACCAGCATCACCACGCCCACATAGTTGTCAAACCAACTGTCGATGATCAGCGCCTGCAGCGGCGCATCCACCGCGCCTTTGGGCGGTGGCACGCGCTCGATGATGCGCTCCAGCACATCGCCAATGCCCATGCCGGTCTTTGCGCTGATGGGCAGCGCGTCTTGCGCATCGATGCCGATCACATCTTCGATCTCGTCAATCGCGCCGGCCGGGTTGGCCTGCGGCAAGTCCATCTTGTTGAGCACCGGAATCACTTCCACACCTAGATCGATGGCGGTGTAGCAGTTAGCCACCGTCTGCGCTTCCACACCCTGGCTGGCATCCACCACCAGCAGCGCGCCTTCGCAGGCCGACAGCGAGCGGCTGACTTCGTAGGAAAAGTCCACGTGCCCCGGCGTGTCGATCAGGTTGAGGTTGTAGACCTTGCCGTCCAGCGCTTTGTAGCTCAGCGCGGCGGTTTGCGCCTTGATGGTGATGCCGCGCTCTTTCTCCAGGTCCATGGAGTCCAGCACCTGCGCTTCCATCTCGCGGTCGGACAGGCCGCCGCACTTTTGAATCAGGCGGTCTGCAAGCGTGGATTTGCCATGATCTATGTGCGCGATGATGGAGAAGTTGCGGATATGTTGCATGAAAGAACGCAAAGGATTGGGCTTTCGCCACAAATGCTTGAATTAAAACAAGATTTTATCAGTCGGGCTGGCCGGCGCAGGCGTGATGCGACGAATAGTCTGCGCGGTTGTGCAATTTGACGGCTTTGTGCAGCGAATGCCGCAAGTTCTGTTGATCGCGCCGGCTCTTTATCGCTTGCAAGTGTGTATAAACAGATTCAAAAAACGCTTCACGCAATATTCATGCGGTTTTTCAAGCATTTTAGCTTGGAAACCCGCATGAATATTGCGTACACGCTATATGGATCTTCGCAGAAAAGCGTTTAACACAGAAGCGCTGGGGACACGGCGGGGTTTAAGAAGATTCTTACTCCGCCGCCTCCGTGGCTGCGCGTTGAGCGCTTTTTTTAAAAAATCAGCGCGCGGGCCGGATCGGCACGTAGTTCACCGTCTCGCCGCGTTTGACCAGCAGCACGCTGGCGCGCTTCAAGTCCGCCTTGGCCAGGATCTCGGCAAACTGTTTGGCCGAGGTGATCTCCTGGTTGTTAAAGCCAAGCAGAATATCGCCCGGCCGCAGGCCGGCACGCGCGCCCACGCCGTCCACGGCATCCACCATCACGCCGTTGCGCACCTTGAGCTCTTCGCGCTTGGCCGCCGTCAGATCGCTCACTACAAGGCCAAGCTCATTGGGTTTTGCATCCGCAGGGGGTTTGTTTGGCTCGGTGCGGCTGGGCGCACGCGCGGTCTGCGCCGCTTCAAACTCCGCCAGCGTTACCGTCACATCACGCGTTTGCCCGCGCCGCCACACTTGCAGCACGACTTTGCTGCCCGGCTTGCTGTTGCCCGCCATGCGCGGCAGCTCAGAGGCCTTATCGATCATCTTGCCGTCGAACTTGAGCACGATATCGCCCGGCTCAATGCCGGCCTTGCCTGCCGGGCTGCCGGCTTCCACACCGGTGACCAACGCGCCTTGCGGTTTTGCAAGGCCAAGCCCCTCGGCCACATCTTTGGTCACCTCATCGATATTGATGCCGATCTTGCCGCGCGACACGCGGCCGGTGGCGCGCAACTGATCTGACACGCGCGTGGCTTCATCGATCGGGATCGCAAACGAAATGCCTTGATACCCGCCGCTGCGCGTGAAAATCTGCGAATTGATGCCCACCACCTCGCCGCGCATATTGATCAGCGGCCCACCCGAGTTGCCGGGATTAACCGCCACGTCCGTCTGGATGAAGGGCAAAAAGTCGCCCGTGTCGCGGCCCTTGGCACTCACCACCCCGGCCGTGACCGTGCTCTCAAGACCAAAGGGCGAGCCGATCGCAATCACCCATTCGCCCTTGCGCAGCTTGGACGGATCGCCCAGCGGCAGCGCGCGAAAACCATTGCCTTCCACCTTGATCAGCGCAACATCCGTGCGCTGATCCGAGCCCACCACACGCGCTTTGAGTTCGCGCTTGTCGGTGAGCGTAACGATAATTTCGTCCGCGCCGTCCACGACATGGTGATTGGTCAGGATGTATCCATCCGCCGTAATGAAAAAGCCAGAACCCACGCCACGCGGCACTTCATCGCCCTCACCACGCCGCGGGCCGCGCGGATTTGGCTGCTGCGGACGCGGCACATTCGGCCCAAAGAACCAGCGGAACATCTCCATCGGATCATCGCTATTCGGGCCGCCGCCAGGACCACCCTGGGCGCGGCTGCTGCGCACGCGCTCAATCGTACGGATGTTCACAACTGCGGGGTCGGCGCGCTCAACAATGTCGGAAAAATCCGGTCCGACGGTTTGCGCGGCAGCCGGCGCCATCGGCAAGAAACTAAACAGGCTAATGAGGAAGGTAAAACCAAACTTGAGCAGGTTGTGCGTCATTGTGATCTCGGTTGAGGAAGGCATACACTTTTTGCAATTATTGGCCTTGCGTCGCCAATTTCAACGGGCGACGCTTGGCAGCGGCCTATAGATTTGTAACCAATTTCGATTGTGCCTTACCGCAATGATAGTTCCTGCCCCGTGCAATCCCTGCTTACCTGCATCACACTACGAAAAAAAGCGCCGGACAAACAAAAAGACCGTGGAGAGTTCCACGGTCTTTTTTCACCAATCGCTGCCGTTTGGGCCTACTTGGTTGCCGGCTCCGCGGGCGCTGCGGTTTTGGGGCGCGCCGCATTCGGATCAGACGGGCCGGGCGCAGA
>JBJOQV010000040.1:0-4720 GCA_046049785.1 Pseudomonadota bacterium | reverse complement strand
GCTCAAAACCGTGCCGGCATCGCAAGCCGGCGTATTCACTGTGGCGCTGCCAATTGCGGCAACACTGATTGGCATCCTGTTCCTGGGTGAACAATTCACCGCGGCGCACGGCATTGCGTTTGCCTGTGCAGTAGCTGGCGTGCTGCTGATCGCCACGGCAACGAATTCAAACCGTTCCTGACCTGCTCTACGCAATATCCATGCGCTTTTTGAGCCAAAAATGGCTGAAAAAGCTCATGGATATTGCGTAGAACCTCTTTTGAGATCACCAAACTGCCGCTATTCACTACTTGGTTTTCTTGCCCCGCTCAATCACCGCCGTGGTCACCGGCGCGACCATGCCGCCGGTGACCGGCTTGGGTTTGCTGTCTTTCTTGGGCTTTTTGGTTTCTTTGTTGCTGCGCTGCTGTCCCTTAGCCATGGCTGTCTCCTCTGGTGTGGCTTTTACGCGCGCTTGGCCGCGTACTGCCGTAAGCAGATAGTAGGTTGAAGTGCTTCATGCCTGAAGCGTTTTTGCGCTTTTTGCCGGGCAAACCCGAGGCGCTTCCCGCGTAGGCGGTAGCCCTGCCCAATTTCCGGTAGCGCGTGTCATGCGTTTGCATTGTCTGCGGCGTCTAATAAGCGCAGCAGGGCGCAATCAGCAGGGAGGCACTCCATGGTCTACGGCGAACGGTTTAACAGCATCAGCCATCTGGCCGGTGCGGTGCTGGCGGCGGCCGGCGCGCTGACGTTGGTGCACATAGCGGCTGCGCATGGCGACACCTTGAAGCTGGTGGGTTTTTCGGTGTTTGGCCTGACCATGGTGCTGCTGTACGTGGCCTCAACGCTGTATCACAGTGCGCAAGGTGCGGCCAAGGAACGGTTCGCCAAGTTTGACTACTGCGCCATCTATCTGCTGATTGCCGGCACCTACACGCCGTTTGCACTCGTGACCTTGCGCGGGCCGTGGGGCTACGCGCTGCTGGGCGTCATTTGGACGCTGGCATTGGCGGGCATCGCGCGCATAGCGTTTGCCGGCAAGCACATCAAACCTTCCACCGCACTGTATGTGGTGATGGGCTGGTCTGGCGTGGTGGCCGCGGCGCCGCTGCTGGAACGGCTGCACCAGCACGGCCTGTTCTGGCTGCTGTTTGGCGGGCTGCTGTACAGCGTGGGCGTGCTGTTTTACGCCAACGATTACCGCATCCGCCACGGCCATGGCATCTGGCATTTGTTTGTGCTGGGCGGCAGCACGAGCCATTACTTTACGGTGCTGTACTTCGTTTAAACGGCTCTACGCAATATCCATAAGGGTTTTGAGACATTTTTGCCTCAAAGCCCGCATGGATATTGCGTGCTATTGGTTTTGATCTTGCTGCGACTCGTCCCACAGCATGGGCTGCGTAGGCTGGTGCGCCAGCCACTCGCGATAGCGCAGCAGTTCGCGGTCGTACACATGCCACACGCAGGTCACGCAGCCATTGCCGCAGCATTGGCCGGGCAAGGGTTCGCGTGGGGGTTGCATCGGTGCTCAAGCCACAATCGTTTGCGCTTCACCGTCTTTGCGCGGGCGGATGCTGCCGATTTGATAGACGCTTTCACCTTCGGCTTTCAGCGCCGCCATCGCGGCAGCGGCGTCTTGCGGCGCCACCACAAGTACAAAACCGATGCCGCAGTTAAAGGTACGGTGCATCTCCGCATCTGCCACATTGCCTTGCTTTTGCAACCAGTTGAATAGCTCCGGGCGCGGCCAGCTGGATTTATCAAGCTGTGCCATCAGCCCGTCAGGCAACACACGCGGGATGTTCTCTGTGAGCCCGCCGCCGGTGATATGCGCCATCGCCTTAACATTCACCTGCTCCATCAATTTGAGCACGGGCTTGACGTAGATGCGCGTCGGCTCCAGCACCACATCGCGGAGCAGCTTGTCCATTCCTGGCAGCGGCAGCATCGGGTTGGCCTTGCTCACATCCATGATCTTGCGCACCAGGCTGTAGCCGTTGGAATGCGCGCCGCTACTGGCAAGGCCCAGCACCACATCGCCTGCTGCAACGCTTTTGCCGTCGATGATCTTGGCTTTTTCCACCACGCCCACGGCAAAGCCGGCCAGATCGTATTCGCCTACCGGGTACATGCCAGGCATTTCAGCGGTTTCACCGCCAATGAGGGCACAACCCGCTAGTTCACAGCCGCGCGCGATGCCTTGAATCACCGTAGCGGCGGTGTCCACATCCAGCTTGCCGCAGGCAAAGTAGTCCAAAAAAAACAGCGGTTCAGCGCCCTGCACCAGCACGTCGTTCACGCTCATGGCCACCAAATCTTGGCCCACCGTGTCGTGCTTGTTCAGCGCAAAAGCAAGCTTGAGCTTGGTGCCCACGCCATCGGTACCGCTGACCAGAATCGGCTCTTTGTACTTGGCCGGCAGGCCCATCAGCGCGCCAAAGCCGCCAATGCCGCCCAGCACCTCCGGCCGCAGGGTGCGCTTGGCAAAGGGCTTGATGCGCTCAACCAAGGCGTCGCCAGCATCGATGTCCACCCCGGCGGAGGCGTAGGTCATCGCGGGAATCGGGGTTTTGTCGCTTGAATTCTGGCTCATGGCGGATGCGGGATAATCGCGGCTGGTGTGTAAACCTGGATTTTACGGCGCATGTTCAACTTGAGCTCGCAACAACGGCAAACCCTGCTCTGGCTGGGCGTTGGCCTGGCCTTTGTCTGGCTGCTCTACCTGCTGGGGCCAATCCTCACGCCGTTTGTGGCCGGCATTGTGCTGGCCTACATTCTGAACCCCGGTGTGGAGCGGCTGGTCCGCATCAAACTCGGCAAATGGCAGATTCCGCGCACGGTGGCCAGCTTGGTGGTGATGGTGCTGGTGATGCTGGCGCTGGTCGCGCTGGTGCTGATTCTGGTGCCGGTGCTGCAAAAAGAAGCGGCGGCGCTGCAAAAGCAACTGCCTGCGCTGCTGGACAAGGTCAGCCTGAATCTGGTGCCTTGGCTGAAGGAAACCTTCGGCATCAACGTCAGGTTTGACGCGGCAAGCATTCGCGACATGCTGGCGGAGCGCCTGGGCGATCAAGATATCATCGGCCGCATTCTGGCTAGCCTGAAAACCGGCGGGCTGGCGGTGATCGGCATTGTGGGCGTGCTGATCCTGCTGCCGGTCGTGCTGTTTTACGTGCTGGTGGATTGGCACGATCTGGTTGCACGCGCGCAGCAACTGATTCCGCGCGCCTACATTAAGCAAGTCACCAGTTGGTTTGCGGAAGTGGATGCGCTGCTGGCGCAGTTTCTGCGCGGCCAGCTTTCTGTCATGCTGGTGCTGGCGGTGTATTACGCGGCGGCGCTGGCAATTGCCGGGTTTGATGCCGCGCTGCCGATCGGCTTGCTGACCGGCCTATTGGTCTTCATTCCCTATCTGGGCTTCGCACTGGGTTTGCTGCTGGCGCTGTCCGCTTCGCTGCTGCAGTTTGGCGATTTGTACGGCCTGATTGCGGTGGCCGTCATTTACGGTTTCGGACAGGTGGTTGAGAGTTTTTTCCTGACGCCGCGGCTGGTGGGCGAAAAAATCGGGCTGCATCCGCTGGCGGTGATTTTTTCGTTGATGGCGTTTGGCCAGTTGTTTGGTTTTGTCGGCGTGTTCATCGCACTGCCGGTAACCGCGGCGCTGATGGTGGCGCTGCGGCATCTGCATGCCGCCTACATCGCTTCTGATTTCTACAAGAAAAAATGACACAGCAGCTTGTGCTGGACATCGGCCCGGCGATGATTCCAACACTGGAGAACTATTTGCCGGGCAGCAATGCGCAGGCTGTCGCGGCGTTGCGTGCTGTAGCGCGAGGCGATCGCGCGGTGCAGTTCATCACGCTATGGGGACCCAAAGGCAGCGGCAAAAGCCATTTGATCGCAGCCATCGGCGGACACTTGCTCACGCCGCGCAGCCAGCGCGGCGCATTCGAGCGCGCGCAGCAAGCCAGCCTGGTAGTGATTGACGATGTGCAGGCGATGGACAGCCTGCAGCAAATCGGCCTATTCAATCTGTACAACCTGGCGCGGCAAGACCCTAGCAAAGCGATCGTGGCAACATGCAGCACCCCGGTGGTGCAGTGCCCCGTGCGCGAAGACCTGCGCACGCGCATGGCCTGGGGCTTGGTGTTTGGGCTTTCACCGCTGACCGATTCGCAGGCGTCGAGCGCGATTGTCGCGCGTGCGGCGCAGCATGGCGTGAGCATCGCGCCGGATGTCGCGCCCTACCTAATGACCCGCTTTGCGCGCGACATGGGCACACTGATGCGCATTGTCGATGCGCTGGACAAATACTCGCTGCAGACCAAGCGCGCCATCACGTTGCCGCTCACGCGCGAGCTGATCGCACAGCAAGGCCAATCCGGGAGCCGCACATTTTGAATCAACCTGCAGCAACGCACGCACAAGAACGCGGCCCTTGCCTCGCACTATTTGACCTGGACCACACGCTGATTCCGCTCGATAGCGACTACGAATGGACCAACTATTTCATCAGCCAATCGCCGCCCGCGCTGCGCGATGCGCTTTCCACCAAAAACCAGCAGCTGATGGATGCCTACAACGCCGGCACGCTTGATCCAAACGATTCCTTGTCGTTTTTGATCGGCCTGCTCACGCGCCAGCCCTATGACGTGCTGCACAAATGGCGCGCGCAATTCTTTAACGAGATGATCGTGCCCAACCTGCTCGGTGCAGCGCGCGGCGTGGTGGAAAAACACCG
>JBJOQV010000039.1:0-8724 GCA_046049785.1 Pseudomonadota bacterium | reverse complement strand
CCAGATACGCTGTTGACCAAAACTCAAAATGCCTGTCCAGCAGTACGGGCGGGTGATCTCGTGGCACGTCTTCAATAAACCTGCGGTATTGCTCCCATATGTTGACCGGGCGTACTGGCGACAGTGAGGGCATCTCTAATGATTCTTGGCGCTGCACCGGGGCACCAAACAGCACAACCTTGTCGATCCACTCAGGACATGCGATGGCTGCGCGTGCTGCCACGCTGGTACCCCACGAATGCGCGACCAGCGAGACTTTGCGGCCATTGTTTTGACTGCGAATTGCCGTAAGCACCGCTAGCAGTTGAGGTAGCGCTTCGTCCGCACGGCCGCGTGGTGCGGTACCGCCGGCTTCATACCGGCTGGAAAGACCGTAGCCAACAAAATCAAACCCCCATGCTGTGAATCCTGCGTCGTTAAGTTCATCCGCCCACGAGCGGCCATCGAACCTGAAGAAGATCGATAGATCGGAGGGAAATGTTGCACCGTGCACGTAGAGCACATCGCCCTTGTAGCTGGAGCCAGGTTGCGACTTCAGATGAACGAAGGCGCTTGCGCAAAGCTGTACCTGTTGACTAGACATCTGCACCTTCCGTTGCCAATTGTTTTGCCAAGCAACCGTCCACGACCTCGGTAAACGTACGCTCTTCGCGCAAGATGAAGCGCTCGCGCTGCGCAGTTTCAAAATTGGCGTGGCCTTGTGGATCGGCGCGCAATCTGGCGCGGTATTGTTCATACGCTGCCAAGCTGTCAAACGCAATCAGTCCCCACGCAATGTTGTTAGTGCCTTCGTGCGGCAAAAAGTAACCGATTAAATGCCCGCCGCAGCGTGGAATGATATGGCCCCACTCTTGCGCGTAGCGCTTCAATGCGTCGCGCTGGAACGGGTCGATTTCATAGCGGATAAAGCAGGTGATCGTCATGTGCGTGGCCTCAATCTATGGTGCATCAACGATAAGGCGGCAGCGCAGGTCAATGCTTCGCTGTGCACCGAAGTATTTGGTCAAGTCTGAGGATGCATAGCGCAGTATCCATGAGCCTTTTGAGCCAGAAGTGGCTGAAAACACGCATGAATACTGCGTAAAGACTTGAGCGGGTACCGTGTTGCGGTTTAAACCGCTTGCCTGGCTGCGGGCGCATTGCCCATGCGCTGCACCACGGCGCGCCGCAGGCAGTGCTTGCCGGCTTGTTTGCCTTCGTACATGGCGGCGTCTGCCAGTTGCAGCAGCGCGGTGGTGTCGGCGCTATCCGACGGGGCGATGGCGTAGCCGATCGTCAGCCCTACCTGGATGCTGTACTGCTTGAGGGCAAAGGGCGCGTCAAACGCGGTGAGCAGCGCGGTGCCTAGTTCATGCGCCTGCTGCTCATTGCGCAGCGTGGAGGCGACCACCACAAATTCATCGCCGCCCAAACGCGCCACGATGTCGCTTGCGCGCATGGTGCTGCGCATGCGCTTGGCCATGTGGATCAGCAGCTCATCGCCAGTGTCGTGTCCGAACCGGTCGTTGACGGGCTTGAAGCCGTCTACGTCAATCATGTAAACCGCCAGCAGATTGTTTGCATCGCTGCGCGCCAGTGCCTGCGTCAGCCCATCGCGCAGGCCGCGGCGGTTTGCCAGGCCGGTGAGCGGATCCGTAATGGCCAGCGAGTGCATCAGGTCGCGCTCGACGCTGGCGCGCTGCGCGACCAGGCGGATGGCCTTGGTGCGCTGGCCCAGCACATACATGAACACCAGCATGTCGAATGTGGCGCCGATCTGAAAGGCATGCAGCGTCCAGAAATTGGCGTCCATCTGACCGCGGATGACGCCGGTGATAATGACCGTAGTTGCGATGTATACCGACCAGGCCAGCAGCAGTGCAAAGCCCACCGAATCGCCACGCCGGGCACGGTTGATCGCGCCGGGTATACCCAGAAGAGAAGGCAGCGGCCCGATCACAGCGATGATGCCTGTAAGCGCGCGTGTATCAAAAATGTCCAGGCAGTAGATCGTAAGTAACACGATGCAGGCGGCCGCACAGCCTTTCATCACTCTGGAAAACAAGCCGCTGCCGCCGGGCTGCGCCAGCGCGTGCTCGGTGAACAGAAAAGAGCCGCACAGCGCGATCAACGATGAAATACCCGCCGCATGCCGCTCCATCCAGATGTTGTCAGTCCACAAAAACTGTGTGCCGATACCAAATTGCAAGAGCGAAAACATCATGGTGCCAAGCACCAGTAGCCCATACTTCAAAAAAAACGATTCGCGCAGGCTGGCCCACTGCACCAGGCTATAAATCAGCAAGCACAGCGCCAAACCGCTGAGCAGACCCTGCAGCATCTGCTCTTTGACGGCGGCGGCATGAAACGCAGGCGGCTTTGCCAGCGTGATCGGCATGATCAGTGCGCCGCCTGATTCTGCGCGGATCAGCACTTCATAGGCTGCGCCTGCTTGCAACGCAAGCGGCAGAGAATGCGTGCGGCTTTGCATCGGCCGCGCATCAAAACTGCGCAGGCTGCCCAGCTGCGCCTCTTGCACGATCTTGCCTTCTGCCAACACGTAAATGTCCAGCAAGTTGATCGGCGGATAGTTGATGTCCAGAATCCAGCGGCCATCGGATGCTGCATCGACCTTTAGCGGTACACGCAGCCAGATGGCATCGGTGCGTACGCCCAAGGTGGCGTAACGCGTGGTGGGTTCTTTGAATTTGCCCAGCGCAGCCACCGCCTCGTTGACGCTGAGGCTTTTGGTGGGGTCGGCCAGCACCGTGACCACCGGCCAAACCTGCACGGTACCAATGTTGTCGCGCAGCATCGCGGCGCTGCTGTCGGCAGCCTTCGCAGTGGGTGCCGCCGCCATCAGCACTGCGAACGCCAGCGCGCACCATACAAACCACAGCTGCATGCTGCGCATGCAGGCAAGAGGCTGAGCGAGTCGGAGACGGTTCACGGCGTGCAAGTGTAGCGAGCGGTTCATGCTGCGCTGCGCCAGGAGCCTTTGACGGTCAACGCGTCTTCCAGCGCATTGATCCAGCGCGGCGCTTTCACATCATCACCCCATTGGCTCATTACTGTATTGATGCGGTTGATCAGATGATCGGGCAGTTTGAGCGGCCGTGTCTGGTCCAGCAGTACTTTGGAAATCAGGTGATAACCCAGAATCCGCGTGATCAGGCGTGAAAGTGAAAACTGTGGCCACACAAAACGCACTAATGTGTCAATGCCCCGCGCTATCCCCATCAGCACTGAAAACGCAAGGCGCGCAAACCAGGGCGTGCTATCCGTCACGCCGATATCGCGCGATGTTTGCGACCCGCACAAGCGGCGCGTCATCAACGCAGGAAAGTGTTTGACCACGGGCAGTTTGATGGCGTTTTGCATGGTGTCGATGAGCGCACCCCCGAGCTTGCCACGCACGTCCGGTGTGCGCGGGTGCGCGCGGCCACGCGCCTGTATGTCGGCAAACAGCGCGCGTGCTTCGTCCATGGTGTTCACCATCAAGGCTTTCTCTACGCCCAGCACGTGCGCCATCACGTTCCAGGTGTGCAGATACGCCTGCTCGTCCTCGCGCGGCAGGCCAATGCCCAGCGTGCGCAGGCCGCGCAAAAAAATGTAGTTGAAGGTCAGCAGCGTATAGGCCAGCTCTTCCTGGTTGCAGGGCAGGCCCAGCGCCGGTGTGTCCCAGCCATGCGCAAACAACGCTTCATGCATGTTCTGGCTGCCGCGCAGTGCGGCCAGCGGCGCAACCGTCTGTGCGTGCTCAATCCCGGCGCGCGGCATGCCGCGCAGAATCAAGTGGCGGATAGTGGCGTGAATCAGGCGTACTTTGAGCGTTTGCGCTACGCCGCCGCCGGTAGCCGTGGTCAGGCCGCCGTGCATCATGACCGGAAAGATCATTGCCGCGGTTGAGCGGATGCGGTATTCCGTATGCTTTTCCAGTTGGCCGGCCACGTGCAGCACATCGGCCAGATCGGGAAGCACGTAGCACTCCGGAAGGCTGGCGCAAAACAGCAAAATGCAGGACATCGGGCCGTCGTCATAAAACACCTGCTCGGCGCGGGCGATTTTGTGCGTATCGGCCCAGGCCGGCAGCTGCGCGCCGGCGGCCAAATACTCTTGCAGTGCTTGCACCACCTGCAGGTCAAAATCGCCTGGCGGTGGCTGCCAATTAACCAGTGCGCCGTTACTGCTCCATGTGGCCATCAAGCGGTTGGCCTGCGTTATCCGGTCAAATTGCGCTGCATTCGCGGCAAGCATTCCTTTTGCGTCCGGCGCGGCTAGCGACCACGTGCCGACGATCTTGTCGATTGCCGCATCGGCCAGTGGGTCGGCGGCAAACTGCATGCGGTGGAGCACATCCGTCATGCCGCCGCTCCCTGCGCAGGCGCCGCGCGCCACTCTTGCCAGCCATGAAAAGCGCACAGCAGCGGAATGCCCATCGCGAACACCGCAATCGCACGCGTTTCAACCGGGTGGCCCAGCAGCATCTGGAACACCATGCCGCTGGCGTAGATGGCCAGCGGCACCAGCGCTGCGCGCATCGCCGCCGGCGTTGCAGGGCTTGCCGCACTCTGGCGCGTCCACAGGCGAAAGAGAAAGATGATGACAAAGGCAATGAACATCCAGCCGGCAAACCCCTGCAGCGTTTCACCAAACCAGCCGCCGTCTTGCTTGGTCATGATCCAGGCCTTCATCACAAACACAAAGTACGGGTCAGCGCCCAGATCAAATGCGGTGACGATCATGGCGGCAATCAGCGTGGCGCCGGCGATGCGACTCAGGCTTGCAGAGCTGTCGGTTGGCTGCTTCCATAAAATCAGGTTTGCGAGTGCATAGCCAATGAAGCTCAGCGCAAACCACATGAGCGGAATCACCAGCGGCACATTGCCAAGCCGCGGACCCAGCACATCGGTGTAGGTGTAGCTGCCAAAGAACCAGCCGTGGCTTGAACCCATTTGCTCGGCAAGCCAGCCGATCGCAACGGCAAGCGCCGCAAATTTTTTGGCAGGCCCGGCGCCCAGCAAAGCATTGGCGCTGGCAAAGCAGGCCGCAAACATTGCGAGCGATGCGGCTGCGATGGCCACCGCCGTCACGTCGTAGTAACGCGCGGCCACGGCAATGAGTGCCGCGCTGAAAACCAGATAGGCGATCACAAGTGTTTTAGGCATGTGCGACTCGTTCAATCAAACTGCGCGCCCCTTTGCGGCAGGGTGTTCGGAATTGCGGGGAGTCAAACGCCGGGAGGTTGCGCCCGCTGAGGCGCTATTGCTTTGTTATTGTGCTTAGCAAAAGAGTGTATCTGAGCGAATGCGGCGGTGCGCAAAATTTAGGCACCGGTGCGGCAAGCGCGCGACACATCTGTTTGGCTCGAGTATCGTGAATACGGTGGCGCCTTGACCCGGCGTGCGGGCAGTAAGAAAAGCGATTTCTGCTTTGAAGTCAAAAAAGATCACGCAATATCCATGCGGGTTTTCAGGCAAAATAAGCTCAAAACCCGCATGGATATTGCGTACAAGCTCTTAAAATACCTTGTAAAACCCAATAATCCGTCGTTGCCGCGCTTCGGAATACCCTAGTGCGGCGGCGCGCTGTGCAGTGATAATCTGCTGCAGCGATTACATAACATCAACATCCACAGGAGACACGCATGAAGTTCAAGATTCTGCTCGCGGCTGCATTGACTGCGGTGGCGTTGCCCGCGCTGGCGCTGGACAACGTCAAAATCATGATCGGCGCCAATCCCGGCGGCGGCTTTGACCAAACCGGCCGCGGCCTGGGCAAGGCGATGGTGGAGGCCGGCGCGGCCAAGACCACGCAGTTTGAAAACAAGGGCGGCGCGGGCGGCACGATTGGCCTGGCCCAGTTTGTCAACGCCAGCAAGGGCGACCCCAATGCCATGATTGTCACCGGTGCGGTGATGGTGGGCGCCATCGTGCAGAACAATCCACCGGTCACACTCAAGAATGCCACGCCGATTGCGCGGCTGTTCTACGAGTACAACGTGTTTGTGGTGCCGGCCGATTCTCCGCTCAAGAGCATGAAGGATGTGGTGGAGATGCTCAAGAAAGACCCCGGCAGCGTCAAGTGGGGCGGCGGCTCACGCGGCTCGGTGGATCACATCTCGGTGGCGATGATTGCGAAAGATGCCGGCGTTGATCCCACCAAGATCAACTACATCCCCTTCCAGGGCGGTGGCGAGGCGTCTGCCGCAATTCTGGGCGGCCAGGTGACCGTGGGTACCAGCGGCTGGAATGAAATGCAGCAGTTTGTAAAAAGCGGCAAGATGCGCGCGCTCGCGGTAACCGCCGGTGCAAAACTGCCCGGTGAAACCGTGCCCACGCTGAAAGATCAGAGCATCAATGTCGAGATCGGCAACTGGCGCGGCGTGTATGGCGCACCCGGCATCACGCCGGAGCAGCGCAAGGCGCTGGTGGACGCAGTGACGGCGGCGGTCAAGCAAAAGAGCTATGAAGAAGCGCTCAAGAGCAATGACTGGTTCCCGGCGCTACTCACCGGCGATGAGTTTGGCAAGTTTGTAGACGCCGAGCATGAGCGCATTGGTGCTTCCATGAAAGCGGTGGGTCTGATTAAATAGGGCCGTCACGCCACAGATACACCAACAAGCTGTATTCAAAGGGGCCGCGTGGCCCCTTTGTTTTGAACGCTCACAACAATGAATCGGGGAGGCTACGTGACAAGAACCTGGCAGCTGTGCATCGCCGCACTGTTTCTGGCGCTGGGCGGCGCCTATGCGCTGGGGGCGAGCGGGTTTCCGGCAGAGACCGGCTACGCCGGCATCGGCTCACGCTTTGTGCCCACCATCGTCGCAATTTTTCTTGCTGCCGTCGGCTTGCTTTTGGCCTGGCAGGCCATGACAGGCGGCTTTCGTAACTTTACCGACAGCGTCGCGCAGCTGGTGGCCGACTGGCGCGGTGGCCTGTGGGTATCCGCCGGCATCATCGCGCATGCGCTTTTGATCACGCGTATCGGCTTTGTACTCGCGGCCTGCATTCTGTTTACCTGTGTGGCGCGCGGGTTCGGTTCCACCAAGTGGTGGCGCGATGCGCTGATTGGCACCGCGATTGTGCTGCCGGTGTTCTGGCTGTTTTCCATGGTGCTGGATGTGAATCTGCCGCGCATCCTGAACGATTGGATCTAAGCCATGATGGAAACGTTCTCACTGCTCATGAGCGGCTTTGCCACCGCGCTGCAACCGATCAACCTCATGTGGGCCTTTATCGGCTGCCTGCTGGGCACTGCTATCGGTGTGCTGCCCGGCATCGGCCCAGCGCTTACGGTGGCCATGCTCTTGCCAGTCACCGCCAAAGTGGAACCCACCGGCGCGCTGATCATGTTTTGCGGCGTGTACTACGGCGCCATGTTCGGCGGCTCCACCACCTCGATCTTGATGAACACACCCGGCGAGTCCGCCAGCATGATGACCGCGCTGGAAGGCAACCGCATGGCCAAGCACGGGCGCGCTGGCCCTGCGCTGGCTACTGCCGCCATCGGCTCGTTTGTCGCCGGCTCAATTGCGACAGTGCTGCTCACCCTGTTTGCGCCGCTGGTGGCCGATGTCGCGCTCAAGTTCGGCCCGGCGGAATTTTTCAGTTTGATGGTACTCGCGTTTGTCACTGTGTCCTCGGTGCTGGGCAACTCGATGTTGCGCGGTTTGGCGAGCCTGGCGCTGGGCCTTGCGATTGGCCTGGTGGGCATGGATTCCATCTCCGGCATCGCGCGCTACACACTGGGCGTGCCTGAGCTGGTGGATGGTATTGAGTTTGTGCTTGTCGCTGTTGGGTTGTTTGCCGTGGCTGAAGCGCTGTACTGCGTGCTGTATGAACCTAAAACCGACGGCAGCACCATGAACAAAATGTCAAGCGTGTGGATGACGCGCGCAGACTGGCGACGCAGCATCCCCGCCTGGTTGCGCGGCACGGTAATTGGCTTTCCGTTTGGCAGCATTCCCGCGGGCGGCAGCGAGATTCCGACGTTTTTGAGTTATTCCGCAGAACGTAAGCTATCCAAGAACCCCAAAGACTTTTCCACCCAGGGTGGCCCTGGCGCGATTGAAGGCGTAGCCGGGCCAGAAGCCGCCAACAATGCCACCGCCACCGGCGCGTTGGTGCCTCTACTCACGCTGGGTATTCCTACCGGCGCAACCGCAGCCATCTTGCTCGCGGCCTTTCAAAACTACAACCTGCAGCCTGGGCCGCTGCTGTTTCAAACCAGCGGGCCGCTGGTGTGGGGGCTGATTGCATCGCTATACATCGGCAACGTCATGCTGCTGATTTTGAATCTGCCGCTCGTCGGGCTGTGGGCCAAGCTGCTCACCATTCCGCGCCCGCAGCTATATGCCGGCATTTTGGTGTTTGCCACCATCGGCGTGTACAGCATGCGGCAAAGCTGGTTTGATCTGCTGCTGATGTACGCGGTGGGGGTGATTGGCGTGGTGATGCGGCGCTTTGATTTTCCGGTCGCACCGGTGATCGTGGGCATGATCCTGGGGCCGATGAGCGAGAAGCAGCTGCGCAATGCGCTGTCGATTGCGCAAGGCGACTGGACTACGTTTCTCACGCGGCCCATTGCCGGCACATTCATGCTGATCACGCTGCTGGTGTTGTTCGTGCCCCTGTTTCTGCGCAAGCGCGGCATCAAGCTTTCAGAAGACGATTAAAACCTTTCTACGCAATATCCATGCGCATTTCCAGGGAAAAATGGCTCGAAAGGCGCATGGATATTGCG
>JBJOQV010000038.1:0-8198 GCA_046049785.1 Pseudomonadota bacterium | reverse complement strand
AACTCCCCAAACCGCGCAACGCCGCCGGCGCGCAAAAACGGATTGGTGGCCAGCTCCTGTGCAAGCGTGAAAGGTACCGTGGGCACGCCTTCGGCGCGCAGTTGTTGGCACGCGTTGATGCGTGCCGCAATCGCGGCGTTGTCTGGCTCGGCGGCCTTGGCAAAGGCGAGGTTGGAAAGCGTGTATTCATGCGCGCAGTAGGCGCGGGTGTGCGGGGCCAGCGCGGCCAGTTTGCAGAGCGATTGCCACATCTGCGCCGCGGTGCCTTCAAACAGCCGGCCGCAGCCCGCGGCAAACAGCGTGTCACCGCAAAACACGACCGGCTCGCCTTCAACCATACCCGCGTAGGCGATATGCCCCGCCGTGTGGCCCGGCACGTCAAGCACGGCAAGCGCAACACCCAGCTCGGGCAGCAGAACCTCGTCGCCTTCAGCTACCTTGCGCGTTACACCGGCAATGGCTTCCCGCGCGGGGCCGATCACGGGCACGCGATGGCCCGCAACCAGGCTGGCAACGCCGCCCACATGGTCGGCATGATGATGCGTGAGTAGAATCCCGGCCAAGGTCAGCGCATGGCTTTGCAGCCACTGCGCCACCGGCGGCGCATCGCCGGGGTCGACCACCCAGGCATGCGCGCCGTTGTGAATCGCCCAAAAATAGTTGTCTACAAACGCCGCAATTGGCTCGATACGGATCACTGTGCACCATCCCATCAATCAAGCCGAGCATACTGCGCACTGCGTCACCGCGCTGGCCGGCTGGCTGACCACCCCGGCGGGGCAATACGTGCTGGCGTGGGAACAGGCCACCATCGATGAATTAGTGGCCGATATGTTTGGCTTTCACGCGCTGCAGATCGGGCTGCTGGAGCTAGATGCACTGCGCGCCAACCGCATGCCGCACCAGTGGAAGGCGGCCGTATGCACCGGCTTGAGAGCACCGCACGACGGCGTGTTTGAGGCCGAAGACCTGCCCTACGCAGCACAGTCGCTGGATTTGATCGTGCTGGCGCATGTGCTGGAGTTCTCGGCTGACCCGCATCAGGTGCTGCGCGAGGTAGAGCGCGTGCTGGTGCCGGAAGGCCGCGTGATTGTGCTGGGCTTTAACCCCGTCAGCCTGTGGGGCGCACGCCAGCGCCTGCTGCGCTATGTGCGGCGGCCCTATCTGCCCAAGGAAGGGCATTTCATCAGCCGCCACCGCTTGAAAGACTGGCTCAAACTGCTGAGCTTTGAGATTGGCCGCAGCCGTTTTGGCTGCTATGTGCCCAGTGTGCGCTCAGAAAAATGGCTGGCGCGCTGGCGTTTTATGGACCGCTGGGGCGAGCGCTGGTGGCCGGTGGCCGGCGGCGTGTACGCGCTGACCGCGATCAAGCGCGTGCGCGGCATGCGCATGATTGGCCCGATTCGCAAAGGCGCGCTGCGCCCGGTGCCGTCTGCTGCGCCGGCGGCCAGTACAAGTTCACATGCAAGCGTGACAGAGCATCTTGAATAGAATTACAGCGATGATTAAAAGCACTCTACGCAATATCCATGCGCCTTTTGAAGCATTTTTGCTCGAAAACCCTCATGGATATTGCGTCGTGATCGAATAAACGCTGTCCTGGCCAGTTCCTCCCCTGCTCGCGGGGGAGGCTAGGAGGGGGTGCAGCATAGATACGTGATTAGCTTGCGAAGACCGCGCCCCTCCCTCACCCTCCCCGCGAAGCAGGGAGGGGACTAAACAACTGTGTCATTGCGAGGCGCAGCCAAGCACACTGATGGACCAACATGGAATCGCAGAGATTGCTTCGCTACGCTCGCAATGACCGCTTACCTTACCCTTAACCGCCCCTCAACCATTAGCAAGGAGCGCATTCTTGGCACCATCACTCGCCACCTGTCACTTGTCACATTTCTATGCACGTTGACGCATTTACCGATGGCGCCTGCAAAGGCAATCCCGGCCCCGGCGGCTGGGGCGTGTTGCTGCGCTATGGCAAAACCGAGCGCGAGCTGTTTGGCGGTGAAGCAATGACCACCAACAACCGCATGGAATTAACCGCGGTGATTCAGGCGCTGACCACGCTCACGCGCAGTTGCGATGTGACAGTGCACACCGATTCGCAATACGTCATGAACGGCATCACGCAGTGGATGAATGCATGGAAAGCGCGCGGCTGGAAAACCGCGGACAAGCAACCGGTGAAAAACATCGATTTATGGCAACTTCTTGACGCTGCCGTGGCCCGCCACCGCGTGCAATGGCGCTGGGTGCGCGGGCACGCCGGCCATACGGAAAATGAACGCGCGGATGCACTAGCCAACCTGGGCGCTGCAGACTACATCAAAGGCTGATTCGCATTGCGCAATACCGCAGTTTTTCATGCATCAAACGGTGCTAACCTCATAGCCTGTCTTGGGTAGCCTGCTACCCAACCCCACTTTGACGGAAACGCAATGCCTGCTCCATTTTCTCGGCCCCGCGCGCCGCTGTTGTGCGCGCTTGTCCTCGCACTATCTTTTAGCGCGTACTCGCAGCAGCCTGCGGCACCGGCGCAAGGCACAGCACCCGCAAGCCCGCCACCGGCCGGGCAGCGCCCGCCAGCAGCACCGGGCGGGCCCGGCGGCGCGGGTGGACCGCCGGGTGCGGGCGCGCCTATCGCGGTGGAAGTTGCCAAGGTGAAGCCGGCCGACGTGACCGATGAAGTCACCGCGGTGGGCACCGTGCGCGCCAATGAATCCGTGATGATGCGGCCGGAAATCAGCGGCCGCGTGGCCAAACTGCATTTTCAGGAAGGCCAGCTTGTGAAGCGCGGCCAAGTGCTGGTGAGTCTGGACGCGTCCGTTCTTGCTGCAGAAATCCAGCAGGCCAAGGCCGAGCTTGCGCTATCACGCAACAACTTCAAGCGCACCGAAGAACTTGCCGCCAAGGAGTTTGTTAGCGCACGCGCCAAGGACGAGGCCGCTGCCAACCTGCAGATTCAAGAAGCGCGGATTGCGCTGGCTGAGGCGCGGCTGGCCAGGAGCACCATACGTGCGCCGTTCTCCGGCCGCGTGGGTCTGCGCCAAATTGCGGTGGGCGACTTTGTGCGCGAAGGCGCAGATATGTTTTCGATTGAAGACACCGCCACGGTGAAGGTGGACTTTCGCTTGCCGGAGCGCTATCTGGCCACGGTGCGCACCGGCCAGCGCCTGACGATGGGCACGGATGCCCTGCCCGGCAAAGACTATGCCGCCACGGTGGAACTGATCGATCCGCTGGTGGATTCCAACACGCGCAGTTTTCTCGTGCGCGGCAAGCTCCCCAACACCGATGGCGCGCTACGCGGCGGCATGTTTGCCCGAGTGCGTCTGGCACTGGGCGCGCGCTCGGACGTGCTGCTCGTGCCTGAGGAAGCGGTCACGCTCACGCCCAGCCAAGGCGGCAACGCGTCGTTTGTGTTTAAAGTAGCTAACGGAAAAGCGGTGCGCACCAAAGTAGAAACCGGCAGCCGCCGCAACGCGCAGGTAGAAATCAAGAGCGGTCTTGCCGCCGGCGATCTGGTGGTCACTGCCGGGCAGATCAAAATCCGCGGCAATGAAGCGGCAGTGCGCGTGGTGGAAGCCGCCGGCGCGCCTGCGGCACCGGCCGCGCGCCCTGCTCCGGCGGCGGCCAAATCATGAACCTGTCTGACATCTGCATCCGCCGGCCGGTGTTTGCCACCGTGCTGTCACTGCTGGTGGTGTTGATCGGCGCGGTGTCGTACACGCGCCTGGCGGTGCGCGAATACCCCAAGATCGACGAACCGGTCGTCACCGTAGAAACGCGCTACACCGGCGCTTCATCCGAGATTATTGAAAGCCAGGTCACCAAGCCGCTGGAAGATTCGATAGCCGGCATCGAGGGTGTGGAGGTACTGACCTCGATCTCGCGCAGCGAGCAAAGCCAGATTACGGTGCGTTTCAAACTCACGCGCGATGCGGATTCCAGCGCGGCCGATGTGCGTGACCGCGTCGCGCGGGTACGCCAGCGCCTGCCGCAGGACGCCGATGACCCGGTGGTTTCCAAGGTCGAGGCAGACGCCAACCCGATCATCTGGATCGCCTTTACCAGCGACAAATCCAGCACGCTGGAGATTTCTGATTACGCCAACCGCATCGTCAAGCCACGCCTGCAAACCTTGCCCGGCGTGGCCGATGTGCGCGTGTTTGGCGAGCGGCGCTATGCCATGCGCATCAATGTGGACCGCGACCGGCTGGCTGCGTTCCGCCTCACACCGCAGGATGTCGAGGACGCGCTGCGGCGCCAAAACGTGGAGATTCCCGCCGGCCGGATCGAAAGCAGCCAGCGTGAGTTCAATGTGGTCAGCCAAACCGATCTGCAAACGCCGGAGCAGTTTGGCAATGTGATCGTGCGCAATAGCGCCGGCAGCAACATTCGTATCCGCGACGTGGCCGATGTGGCCATTGCGCCGCAAAACGAACGGGTTGTGATTCGCTTCAACGGCAAGCCGGCCGTCTCGCTCGGCCTGATCCGGCAGGCCACCGCAAACCCGCTGGAAATCAGCGCCGCACTCAAAAGAGAACTGCCACGGATCGAAAAAGAGCTGCCGGCCGGCATGCAGATGCAGATTGCCAATGATCAAACCGTCTTTATCGAATCGGCGATCAAGAACGTGTTCAAGACGATTGCCGAGGCGGTATTACTTGTTGCAGCGGTGATTTTCTTCTTCCTGCGTTCCTGGCGCGCGGCCATCATCCCGCTGGTGACGATTCCGGTATCACTGGTTGGCGCTTTTGCGCTGATGTATATGTTTGGCTTTACCGTCAACACGCTCACCCTGCTCGCACTGGTGCTGGCCATTGGCCTGGTAGTGGACGATGCGATTGTGGTGCTGGAAAACATCTTTCGGCACATCGAAAATGGCATGCAACCGATGGATGCCGCCTTCAAGGGCATGCGCGAGATTTCCTTCGCGGTGGTAGCCATGACGATCACGCTCGCCGCGGTATTTGTTCCGCTGGCCTTCGCGCCGGGCCGCACCGGCCGGCTGTTTGTGGAATTTGCGCTAGCGCTGGCTGGGGCGGTGGTCGTATCCGGCTTTGTGGCGCTCACGCTGTCGCCGATGATGAGTTCGCGGTTGCTCAAACATGAGACCAGCCACGGTCCGATCTATCGCGGCATTGAATCCTTTCTCAATGCGGTCACACGCGGCTATGAGGCAGCGCTTAAGTTCAACTTGCGGCAGCGCTGGATCGTGCTGGTAGTGATGGGGGCGCTGATTGGTGCGTGCTGGTGGCTGGTGACAACCATGAAGCGCGAACTCGCGCCGCAAGAAGACCGCGCCACCGTACTGGCGATCATCAGTGGGCCAGAAGGTGCTTCGATTGATTACACGGCGCGCTATGCCCGGCAGATCGAAGAAGCAGCGCTCAAAATTCCAGAGTTTGACCGCATCTTCGTGGTTGCAGGCAATCCAACGGTGACACAGGGCATTGCATTTTTGCGTCTCAAACCCTGGGACGAGCGCGACAAGCATGTGCGCGAACTCGCGCGCGAGCTTGCACCCGCGCTAACGCAGATTCCCGGCATCAATGCCTTCCCAGTCATACCACCGTCGCTGGGCCAGGGCTTTCGCGAGCAGCCGGTGAACTTTGTCATCATGTCGTCTGATTCGTATGAAGAGATCAATCGCGTGGTGCAGGCGATGGTTGGTGATCTGATCAAAAACCCTGGTTTTCTTGCAGTGGATACCAACCTGCGCTTAAACCGGCCGGAACTGAAGGTACTGATCGACCGCGACAAGGCCGCCGATGCTGGCGTGCAAGTGGAAACCGTGGGCCGCACACTCGAAACAATGCTCGGCGGGCGGCAGGTGACGCGCTTTAAAAAGAACGGTGAACAGTACGACGTGCTGGTGCAGGTGCGCGCGGACGAGCGCAACGCTCCAGATGACATCAGCAATATTTTTGTGCGCGGCCGCTCCGATCAAATGATTCCGCTCGCCTCGCTGATCCGCGTGGATGAAAGCGTTGCGCCGCGCGACCTGAACCACTTTGCGCAGCGCCGCGCAGTCACCATTACCGCCAATCTCGCACCGGACTACACGCTGGGCCAGGCTCTTAAGTTCATGGATGAAACTGCGGCCAAGCATCTCAAACCCGGTTACGCCACCGACTTAAACGGCCAGTCGCGCGAGTTCCGCGATTCCGGCTCCAGCCTGACACTGGTGTTCGTGCTGGCGCTGGCCTTTATTTATCTGGTGCTGGCCGCGCAGTTCGAGAGTTTCCGCGATCCGTTCATCATCCTGCTCACGGTGCCGCTAGGCATGGCGGGCGCGCTGGCGGTCGTGACATGGACAGGCGGTTCGCTGAACGTGTATTCGCAAATCGGCCTTGTGACGCTGATTGGTCTGATCACCAAAAACGGCATTCTGATTGTGGAGTTTGCCAACCAGTTGCAGGAGCAAGGCAAAAACATCGTTGCTGCGGTGACAGAAGCGTCTGTGCTGCGGCTTCGCCCGATTCTGATGACATCGATGGCCACCGTGTTTGGCGCGCTGCCGCTGGCGCTGGCCACCGGCGCAGGCGCCGAAAGCCGGCAGCAAATTGGCTGGGTGATTGTGGGCGGCATGAGTTTTGGCACCCTGCTCACCTTGTTTGTGATTCCCGTGATTTACACCATGCTGGCCAGCAAGGTGCAAATCCACCCCAGCATGGAGCCCAAGGCTGCAGAATGAATGTTCGCCAAGTTGTTCTGGATACCGAAACCACCGGACTGAACGCCGGCAGCGGTGACCGCATTATTGAGATTGGCTGCGTGGAACTCGTCAACCGACGCTTCACCGGCCGGACCTATCACACGTATCTGAATCCTGAGCGCGAAATCAATCCAGACGCGACGGCTGTACACGGCTTCAGGCTTGAAGACTTGCTGGACAAGCCCAAGTTTGCCGAGATTGCAGACGCGCTGGCCGAGTTTGTTGAGGGTGCAGAACTCGTGATCCACAATGCGCCGTTTGACCTGGGCTTTCTCAATGCTGAATTCGCGCTGCTTAGTCGCAGCGACTTCCGGCAGGCGACGGGTTGCACGTCGCTGGACACGCTCGCGCTGGCCAAGGAGCTGCATCCCGGCAAGCGCAACAATCTGGACGCGCTGTGTGAGCGTTATGAAGTCGCCAACGCGCACCGTAGCCTGCACGGCGCCCTGCTGGATGCGCGGCTGCTCGCAGACGTTTATTTGGCGATGACGCGCGGGCAAGACACGCTGTCTATAGGCCTGGAGCACGGCGCAGGCGGTGACGAGGCCGCGGTTGACCTGCGAGCACTCGCTTTGCCTGTGTGGTCGCCCGGTGAAGCGGCCCTGGCTGCGCACAACGCTTACCTGGATGGTTTGGAAAAGGAATTTAAAGGCACCGCTCTATGGCGGGCTACAGCACCAGAGTCGGCTGCGTAGGCAGTTCAGATATAATTCTGCCCGTTGGGCGGCTAGCTCAGTGGTAGAGCACTGCCTTCACACGGCAGGGGTCGTAGGTTCGAACCCTGCGCCGCCCACCAACACATTGCACAAAAAAGCCCGGATGCGTTCCGGGCTTTTTTATGGCTAAAAACCTGCCAAAAAGTGCTTCTACGCAATATCCATGCGCTTTTCCGAGCAAAAATGACTCAAAAGGCGCATGGAATATGCGTACTCACCCGTGAAACCCCTTTGGAATTGCGGATAGCAAGCGCTTGGTGTAGTCCTGCTGCGGCGCTTTCAGAATAGTTTGCGCATCGGCCTGTTCCACCACCTCACCGTCCTTCATCACCAGCACCTCGTCGGCCATGAAGTTCACTACCGCCAGATCGTGGCTGATGAACACGTAGGACAGGCCAAGCTCGTCCTGCAAATCCTTGAGCAGATTGAGCACCTGCGCCTGCACCGATACATCGAGCGCCGACACCGCTTCGTCCAGAATCAATACCTCGGGATTGAGCGTCAGGCAGCGCGCAATCGCAATGCGCTGCCGCTGCCCGCCGGAGAACTCGTGCGGATACTTGCCAAACGCGCTCGCATCCAGGCCCACTTTGCGCAAAATCTCCTGCGCACGCGCGGCGCGCTCTGCGTCGGATGTGCCGATGCTGTGCACCTGCATCGGCTCCATCAAAGTCTGACCGACGGTAAAGCGCGGGTTGAGCGACGCATACGGGTTCTGAAACACGATCTGAATCCGCCGGCGCATTTTGTTCCAATAGTGCTGT
>JBJOQV010000037.1:0-3208 GCA_046049785.1 Pseudomonadota bacterium | reverse complement strand
CCTGCACATTGTCGGTGCCGGCGGCGCCCAGAATATCGCCCAGCGCGCCCTTGCCCACCGCCACCGAGATGCGTTTGCACGCGCGCGCCACCACTTCAATCAGTAGGCGCAGTTCGCCGGGGATGGTGTTGTGGATGCGCTGCTCTTCAATCAGCGCTTGGGTAAGGGTAGTGCGGGGCATAGGGGGTGAGCTTTCTGTCGGACTGGCGTGATTGTAGAGGCGCCTTGATGACAGCGCGTGCCGCGCCAACCCCAGCTCCATCTATTTCCCGCGGGCGGGCAGGGAGCTAACGATGTCAGATCGCCAGCGCCTTTTCAATTACTTCGCGCGTAGGCTTGGATAGCTTGGCCACTTTGGCGATGCCCTCCAGCGTGCGCTGCGCCTGCGCTTGCAGCGCGGGGGTGAGCTTGCGCCAGCGGTCCAGCGCGCGCGCCATGCGAGCCGCCATCTCGGGGTTAATCGCGTCGGCGCGGATCAGCAGATCGCTCCACAGCGCATAGCCATCCGCGCTGTGGAATACAGCCGGGTTGCCTATGCAGAACATTCCCAGTAGGGCGCGCAGCCGGTTGGGGTTCTTCAGTGTGAACGCCTTGTGACGTGCAAGCTTTTCAATCTGCGCCACGGTCGTGCTGCGCGCGCCTGCCTGCAAACGGAACCAGCGGTCAATGGCCAGCGGTTCTTGCGTGTAGCGCGCGTAAAACTCTGCCAGCGGCTGCGCGGCAGCTTGCGGCTGGGTACTGAGCAGTGCGGCAAGCGCGCCGGCGCGGTCAGTCATATTGTTGGCCGCTTCATATTCGGCCAGCGCCGCGCGGGTTGCTGCAGAATCCGCGGACTCCAGCCAGTAGCGCAGCGCCAGCTGCTTGAGCGAGCGCTTGCCGGCATCCACCGGGTTGGGACTGTAGACGCCTGGCGTTTTGTTGGCGGCAAATGCCTGTGCCCAGAGCTGTGCATGCGCCTGGCCGAGCGATTGCTGCAAGTACACGCGCGCCGCGCGGATCGCCTGCGGATCAACTACATCGCTCGATTCCGCCATCATGGTTTCGTCCGGCAGCGCGAGCACCTCGGCCTTGAACGCGGGGTCAAGCTGTGCGTCTTGCAGGATTTTTTTCACCGCATCCGCGAGCACGCTATCCACCGCAAACGGCTTGCCACCGTGACGCTGTTCCTGAAGGGTCATCAGGCGGCGCAAGGCCAGCGATTGGCCGGCCTCCCAGCGGTTGAAGGCATCGGTGTCATGCGCGAGCAGATGCGCAAGCTGCGCGTCGCTGGCGTCCCATTGCAACTGCACTGGGGCAGAGAAATTGCGCAGCAGGCTGGGCGTGGGGGCAGAAGGCACGTCCACAAAGGTGAAAGTTTGCGTACTTTCCGTCAGGTCCAGCACGCGTGTGCTGGCGCCATGCTGCGGATGGCTTTGCATCTCGCCATGCAGCTTCAGCGGGATATCGTTGCCGCGCGCATCCATCAGACCCATCGCGACCGGAATATGTAGTGGCGGCTTTGTGAGCGTGGCATCCGCCAGTTCAACGCCTACTTTGTTATTGCGCTGCGCAAGCGTGAGCGTATAGGTCTTGGCCTGTGCGTTGTACTGGCCGCGCGCCGTCACGTGCGGCGTGCCCGCCTGGCTGTACCAACGGCGAAACTGCGTCAAGTCTCGGCCGGACGCATCTTGCATCGCTTGCACAAAATCATCACAGGTCACGGCCTGGCCGTCATGCCGCGCAAAGTACAAATCCATGCCTTTGCGAAAGTTTGCTTCACCAATCAGCGTGTGCTGCATGCGGATGACTTCCGCGCCTTTTTCATACACCGTGGGCGTGTAGAAATTGGAGATGTCCTGAAAACTGTCGGGCCGCACCGGGTGCGCCATCGGCCCCGCGTCTTCAGGAAACTGGCTGGCGCGCAGATCGCGCACTTGCTCGATGCGCAGCACCGCGCGCGCACTGGCGGCGGCCGCATCCGGCAGGCCGCGCGCCACCATGTCAGAAGAAAACTGCTGATCGCGAAACACCGTCAGCCCTTCTTTGAGCGTGAGCTGGAACCAGTCGCGGCAGGTCACGCGGTTGCCGGTCCAGTTGTGAAAGTACTCGTGCGCAACCACGCTTTCCACGCGCATGTAGTCGGCATCGGTGGCCATGTCGGGGTGTGCCAACACGGCAGAGGTGTTGAACAGGTTCAAGCCCTTGTTCTCCATCGCCCCCATGTTGAAGTCGCCTACCGCGACGATCATGAATCGGTCAAGATCCAGTTCCAGGCCGTAGCGCTCTTCGTCCCACGTGATCGAGTGCTTCAGGCTGTCCATCGCCCACTGCGCTTTGGGTAAATCCTGCGGCTCCACATACAGCTGCAGCAGTTTGGACTTGCCGGATCCGGTCTTGACGCGCTCTTCCAGATGCACGAACTTGCCGGCCACCACCGCAAACAGATAGGAAGGCTTGGGAAACGGATCTTCCCATTTGGCGTAATGCCGTCCGCCGGGCAGCTCACCGTGTTCCACCAGATTGCCGTTGGCCAGCAACACCGGATAGTCTTTTTTGCTCGCGCGCAGCATCACGGTGTACTTGGCCATCACGTCCGGCCGGTCTGGAAACCAGGTGATACGCCGAAACCCTTGCGCTTCGCATTGCGTGAAAAAATTGCCGGAAGAGGTGTACAGCCCGGCCAGTGCAGTATTGGCCTGCGGGTTGATGCGGGTGAGGATGCGCACGGTCGCCACGTCCGGCATGTTGTGAATGGTGAGCGTTTCATCGCTCAGTGTGTAGTCAGCGTTGCTCAGGCGGCGGCCATTGACTTCAATCCACTGTAGCAGGCAGTCTTGCCCGTGCAGCACCAGCTCGCACGCGCTTGCGGCGGGGTTGGCGCGCACCGCGAGCTGCGTGGCCACCCAGGTTTGCGTGGGATGCAGATCAAACCCCATCTCCACCGTGTCCACGAACATAGCGGGCGGTGTGTAGTCTTTGCGGTAAACGGTGTCTTGTGCGGGTGTGCGCATGGTGTTGGTGTTGGCGTGCGGTGCGGGCGGGGCGGTTATTTGAAAGGCGGCGTGATCGCGGCTTGTGGCGCGCTGACCGTCTGTCAGCTTGGTGCGCGTATTCTAGGTGTTCGAGCTAAAAGATGGGAAAATTTTCCAAAGAAAGCCAGGTTTCGTGCAGGTTTTTTTTGTGGTCGCGTTACCCCGGTGGTTCCGCCCAGCATGGGTAAACGCTTGAT
>JBJOQV010000036.1:0-2514 GCA_046049785.1 Pseudomonadota bacterium | reverse complement strand
GGCGCAGGCTGATTCTGCTTGCATTGCAGGTTACCGTTGGCCACGTTGCTGTTGAGTGTGACGCCGCCGGTGTTTTCCACGATCTGGATGTTGCCGGTCACGCGGTTATCCTGCGCAATGATTGGTCCGCGGTTCAGATCAAACTGCATGTCACCCGTAATCTGAGCGCCGACGAAGGTCGCGGATGCGCCCTGCTTGACCTGCACCGAACCACCGATAACCGCATCTGCGACCACAACGCTGGTGACTCCTTCGGCCTGTACGCCGCCATTCATGCGAACATTGCGTGCGTCGACGACAGCGCCGCTTTCCGCTTTCAACGAACCCACCATGATCGTGCCGTCCAGCACGCATGTTGCACCTGCAGGCACGAACACGGTGTCAATCTGCTGCGCGCCGATACGCACGTTCACGCACGTAAAGGTATTGGTACCGGCAGGAACTTGCACGGTTGGAACTGGTGGAGGGTTGGGAATAACCAGTGGGCTGGTGCGGCCCGCCGTTAGGGGGCGGTCGACAGGCGCAGCGCCGGTCTGCGCGGTGGGTGCGGCGCTATCGCCACCCCCGCCGCCGCAGGCCGCCAGCAAACCTGCGGCGCTCAACACAAAGAACAATTTGCGGTATTTCATGGTGAATCTCCTATGAGTTGGTAGAGCGCACCATGACTTAAGTCACATCACGCGCCACCTAGGTTCAACGAGGGTGTGCGAGCACGCTTCTCGCGTCTGCGGGAGTGCGCTCTATCAGGAAAACGAAACGTGGGAGGATTTATTCCCGCGAGCCGATGAACGGTAGGTGCGCGCGAAGAGCAGCGTGTGCAATGACGGGTTCTGAAGAGCTCAGAATCGCATCAGTTTTTTGAGCGATGTCGATCGACAAGTAACAAGTTTGATCAGTGGTGTGCCATGCCAATGCGCGCATGCAGTGATTGCATAAGAAAGATCTGCGGCCAGCGCATCACTGACCTTGACGTTATTTTCCAGATACAGCGCCTTCACCTCAAACACGCCTTCTGCGCGATGCGCCTTGGCGTCCAGCCGCCCAACCAACTGGCCGCGCCGCAGAATTGGCAACACAAAATAGCCGTACTTGCGTTTGGCCTGCGGCGTGTAGCACTCGATGCGGTAGTCAAAACCGAACATTGCGAGCGCGCGCTCGCGGTCCCACACCGCCGGGTCAAACGGTGAGAGCAGGGTGGTGTGGGTCGCTTTGCGTCGGCCGGTGGCGATGTCTTGCGCGGCTGGCAGATGGTCGACGTGCACGTAGGCGGGCGCAGCCCAGCCGACCACCTTGACTTGCACAATGCGGCCTGCATCCAGCAGTGCATGCAAATCTTTATCTTTGAGTTTGGGTTTGATGCGGAAGTAGTCGTTGACCCAGCCTGCCTGCGTAATGCCGAGCGCGCGGACAGCACGCTCGATCATTTGCGTATGCGCCTCGCCGGCCGCGCCGCGCGTGGGTTTGGCGGCGGTTGGATGCACACGCTCTGTCAGGTCGTAGACGCGGTGGAAATTCTCGCGTCTGGCGATCATTAATTCACCCACAGCAAACCAGGCTTCGAGATATTTCTTTTCATCACTCCAGCCCCACCAACCGCCGCTGCCGGCCTTGCGTTCAAAATCAGATGACTTTACCGGGCCGTGTTCGCGCACGTAGTCAAGCAGCTTGAGCATGTGTTTCTTGTGCGTTTTGTACAGCCGCTGCGCGCCGTTGACGCCCCAGTGCCGGCGCTCGCCATTGTAGGCATGGTGCAGCGCGTAGTCTTCCATTGGCGCAAAGCAGGCTTCGTGCGCCCACACTTCAAAGATGTTTTGGGCGGCCAGATGCTCTTCCAACCACTGCGGCTTGTACGGGCCGAGCCGCGAGAACAGCACTAGATAAGGGCTGCGGTTGACCACGTGGATCGTATCGATCTGCAGCAGTTGCATCTGCCGGATGCAGGCCAACACGTCATCGTGGTTGGCTTTGCGCTTGGCCGGATTGAGTAGACCCTGGGCGCAGAGATGTAGATTGCGGGCGTGTTGGGTTGTGAGAAGGAGCGAGGCCATTGCCGTGTGAACGAGCGGTAACGCCCCAGTCTAGCGGAGCGGGCGACGCGTTTGTCGCACCGCTCTCAATTAGCGGGCTGATCAGCGCCAGCCCAGGACGTCATGGCCGCGCTCTTTCATGCAGCGCTCCACATACTCTTCGTACACTTTGTCAGGCTTGCTCAGGTCGATCATTGCTTTCACTGCGACGCCCACACCGCCGGTGGCCAAGCCGATGCTTGCACGCTCGAAAATTTCATTTGAGCTTTTGAACATCCCGGTCACCGCACCGGTGACCGCACCAATGACACCGCCTTCGGCAGCTTTTTGGGCGACACCCTTGCGGCCTTGATTCAGCCCTACGGCTTGGTCTGCGCGTTGCCGACAGGCAGCCGTATCGCGCGCGAGCCGCTCTTCGTTGATCTGCTTGCCGTTGGAATAAATGACAGGTTGCGGTGTGGCGCAGCCGGTGCCCGCGATTGCGGCA
>JBJOQV010000035.1:0-7141 GCA_046049785.1 Pseudomonadota bacterium | reverse complement strand
GCCTCAAGCTGCTGGAAGAAGTCAAGCGCTCGCATCCCGGCCTTCCGGTCATCATCATGACCGCGTTTTCAGATTTGGACAGTGCCGTGTCGTCTTTTCAAGGCGGCGCATTCGAGTATTTGCCCAAGCCGTTTGATGTAGCGAAGGCCGTGGAGCTGATCCGCCGCGCCGTGGATGAAAGCCAGCGCGAGTCTGCCGTGGTTGAGTCCACCGCTGCCACGCCCGAAATGCTCGGCCAGGCGCCGGCCATGCAGGATGTGTTTCGTGCGATCGGCCGCTTAAGCCAGTCGCATGTGACGGTGCTGATCACCGGTGAATCCGGCAGCGGCAAAGAACTCGTGGCCAGTGCCTTGCATCGCCACAGCCCGCGCGCAAGCAAACCGTTTATCGCGATTAACACTGCCGCGATTCCCAAAGATTTGCTGGAGAGCGAATTGTTTGGGCATGAACGCGGCGCCTTCACCGGCGCGCAGACCATGCGCCGCGGCCGCTTTGAGCAGGCCGACGAGGGTACGCTGTTTCTGGACGAAATTGGCGATATGCCGATGGACTTGCAAACGCGCCTGCTGCGCGTGCTGTCTGACGGGCACTTCTACCGCGTTGGCGGCCACGCGCCGATCAAGGCCAGTGTGCGGGTGATCGCCGCTACGCATCAAGACCTTGAAGAGCGCGTCAAGCAAGGCCTGTTCCGCGAAGATTTGTTTCACCGCCTGAACGTGATCCGTCTGCGCCTGCCGGCGCTGCGTGAGCGCAAGGAAGACATTCCGCTCTTGGCCAAACACTTTTTAGCCAAGAGCGCGCGTGAACTGGGCGTGGATGTAAAAAAATTCTCCGACGAAAGCATGGCCTTTTTGCAAACGCTGCCGTTCAAAGGCAACGTGCGCCAGCTCGAGAATCTGTGCCACTGGGTCACCGTGATGGCGCCCTCGCAAATGGTGGAAGTCAAAGATCTGCCGGAAGATTTGCGCGCGCCGCCTGCGAGCAGTGCTGCCGCGGTGAGCGATTCCGGCAGCGCCGCGACTGCGCAGGGCGATTGGCTCACACAATTGCACGACCTGACCCGCGCAAAACTCAAAGGCAACGAGCCCGATGTGATGGACCAGCTTGCCGCGCAGTTTGAGCGCGCCGTGATCCAGGCCGCACTGCTGCAAACCGGCGGCCGCCGCGTCGAGGCCGCACAGCGCCTGGGTATCGGTCGCAATACCATCACCCGCAAAATCGCTGATCTGGGGATTGACGCGGCAGCAGACGATTAGCGTTTTCGCTGCATTGCCAATGAGCAGTACGCAATATCCATGCGCCTTTTCAGGTGAAAATGCTTGGAAAAGCTCATGGATATTGCGTGCTCCCCTTTCGTTTTTAGTCAGATTATCTCGTCGAGCGTTACGTACGCGCCCGTGACTATTTGCAAACCCTTCAAAATCAATGCTTTACGAGCTTGTCGTGAAAGTGCAAAGATTGCGCTTTGATTAACGCTCAACTGATTTAAGAGCTTTGACTGGAAGGAGTCTGCCATGCCAACCACTTCGAACCGCGCGAGTGCACTCACCATTGCCGCCTGCATGGCGGTGGCGTTCTGCGGCGCAGCACAGGCGCAAGTTGTGCAGGTGTCCAACGGCACCACCGCCGGAGATCGCAATTATTCGCCCACCGGAGTGATTTCGCCACCGGGCGCGTCGCCGGCCGGGGTACGGATCATTGACTCCAGCGGCACCACACGCGTGAGCGTGAGCAACACGGGCGGCAATGTTGCCATTACCGGTACCACTGCCATCACGGGCAACACCACCGTCAACGGAACGTCAACGCTCAATGGCAATACGACAGTGACCGGGACATCCACGCTCAACGGCAATACGACTGTCAATGGCACGTCGACTCTGAACGGAAACACCGCGGTCACCGGCAACGTCACCGCAACTGGTTCGGTGCGTGGCGCCACCGTGACCGACGGGACCGCGAGCCTTGCCGGTGGAAACTTGACAGGCGCCAACTCCGTGAGCGCCACGACAGTGAACGCTACAACTGGCAACCTCACAACCGTTAATGCCGCAAGCGTCAACGCAACTGGCACAGTTCAGGCAGGCACGTTGTCGGATGGAACCGCGAGCCTCGCTGGCGGCAATCTGACAGGCGCCAACACCGTGAGCGCCACAACGGTGAATGCCACGACCGTCAACGCAACAGGTCTTACCGCGACAGGCACCGTTCAGGCAGGTACTTTGTCGGACGGCACGGCGAGTCTTTCTGGAGGCAATCTCAGCGGCGTAGGCACTGTGACGGCCAATACGCTCAACGGTACGACCGGCAATTTGACCACCGGCAACATCACCACCTTGAATGGCACAACCGCGAACGTCGCCACCGTCAACAGCACTGCGGTCAATACCACCGGCCTGACTGCAACCGGCGCAGTGCAGGGCGGCAGCATTACCGATGGTGTAGCAAGCCTGTCTGGCGGCAATCTTTCGGGGGTCAATACGGTTGGTGCAGGCACAGTCAACGCCACTACCGGCAACATCGGCACGATGAATACCACCGCGGTGAACGCAACAACCATGAATACGACGAGTCTTAACGCCAGCGGTGCTGTGCAAGGTGCAAGCATTACCGACGGCACTGCAACCATGGCGGGCGGCAATCTGAGCGGCGTGAACACGTTGAGCGCCAACACCATCAATGCCACCAGCGCGAACCTGAACAGCTTTAGCGCCAACACTGGCACGGGAGGCACGTTAAATGCCACCACCGGCAACGTCGCCACGCTGAACGCGACCGCGGTCAACACCACGAACCTCACCGCCACCGGTGCGGTCCAGGGTGCCAGCATCACTGATGGCGTGGCTACTTTGGCCAATGGCAGCTTGACGGGTGTGAACGCGGTCAATGCCAACAGCGTCACGACCAATGGTGTGGTCACCGCGGGAGCGGGTTTGGTCGTGAATGCCGGCGGCGCACAGATCAACGGCAGCAGCTTCGTCAACGGCAACATCTCTGCGACAGGGGTAGTCAACGCCAACGGCTTTAACGCCAACGGCGGTACGGTCAGCAATATCGCGGCCGGTGTTGCACCCAACGATGCAGTGAACGTGCAGCAGCTTTCCAGCGGCTTGTCGCAAGCGGTCACGCAGTCAAATAGTTATGCAGATGTGCGCGCCAATCAGGCGCTGGATCAGGCAAAAGCCTATATTGATGACAAAGTGGTCAACGTCAACAAAGTGGCCTACCGCGGCATTGCATCCGCAGTTGCGTTGGCGGCGATGCCGGATGTGCAGGACGGCAAACGCTTTTCCATCGGCGTTGGTGTGGGGCATTTCGAAGGCGTGTCCGCGCTTGCGCTGGGTGTCAAGGCCAACGTCGGTGCTACCGGCCGCGTCAGTGTTGGCGCTGGGCTGGCAAAAGGCGCAAAGACATTGAGTGCAGGGGCGGGATTTAGCTTCTAGGCGCGCAGCTAAGCGGTGGGCAGCTCAAACTCGGCGACCACCGGCGCGTGGTCGGAAGGCTGCTCGTTCTTTCTTGGCGCCTTGTCGATCCATGCGCGCTTGCATTTTTCCGCCAGCGCTTTGCTGGCCAGCACCAGGTCGATTCGCAGTCCCTGGTTCTTGCGAAACGCAAGCTGCCGGTAGTCCCACCATGAATACAGTTTGGGCGGCTGCTCAAACATGCGAAAGGTATCGACCATGCCAAGGTTCATGAGTGCGGCGAGTTTTTCGCGCTCTTGCGGCGTGCAGTGGATTTGATCTTTCCACGCTACAGGGTCAAACACATCTGCATCCGCGGGGGCAATGTTGAAGTCGCCCGCCAGCGCCGTGTAAGGATGTTGCGCGACAGTTTCTCCAAGCCAACCTGAGAGACCATCAAGCCAGCGCATCTTGTATTGGAATTTGTCTGAATCGGGCGCCTGGCCATTGGGAAAGTAAGCGCAGATCACGCGCACGCCGTTGATGGTGCCGGTCACCAAGCGGCGGTGTTCATCTTCAAACATTGGGTTGTTCAGCACGACATCTGTGATTGGCGTGCGCGACAGAAGCGCCACGCCGTTGTAGGTCTTTTGCCCCGTGAACGCGGCCTGATAGCCTGCATCGGCAAATGCCTGCACCGGAAATTTATCGTCGGTGATCTTGAGTTCTTGCAGACACAGCACGTCCACCGGGTTGGCGGCAAGCCATGCGAGCACTTGCGGCGCGCGCACGTTCAGTGAGTTCACATTCCAGGTAGCGATTTGCATGATGAGCAGTGTGGTTGTTGACTGAGTCAAGGCAGGTGCGGCGCAGCGTTGCAGCCTCTGGTAAACCCTAGTCTACAAGTGTGGCGCACTAAAGCACGAATAGTTACTCTCCGGTAGCGTTTGAAACCACGCTGCTCAAATAAAACTACCTGTGAAAGACATGCCATGAAATCACGCCGCATTTTCCTTCTCAAATCAATTGGTGCAGCCATTGCTTTGCCGGCCGCGGGCCAGGCGCTCGCGCAGGCCGCGCCCGCCAAAGTGGACCCAAAAGACGCCGCAGCGTCTGCACTAGGCTACGTTGAAGATTCCGCCAAGGCGGACGCAAAGAAGTTTCCCAGGTGGGCCAAGGATCAAAACTGCGCCAACTGCCAGCTCTACATCAAGAAGGGCGATGACGGCTGGGGCGGCTGCTCAATCTTCCCCAACAAATTGGTTGCTTCCAAAGGCTGGTGCAGTGCTTGGGTGAAAAAGGCCTGATCGCGCTCGGTCTGCAAAAAAGAAAGCCGGCGATTGCCGGCTTTTTTCTATTGTGTGAACCGCGTTACTTCGCCAGCCAAAGCGCAAACTGGTAGTACAGCGGCAGCCCCACTAGTAAGTTGAATGGAAATGTCACGCCCAGGGACGCGGTGAGATAAATGCCAGGATTGGCTTGCGGCAGCGCCGCGCGGCACGCGGCCGGCGCATCAATGTAGGAAGCGCTGGCGCACACGGCACCCAGCACGAACGCCCCGCCGATGCTCAAACCCACCAGATGCCCTAGCCAAACACCCGTGAGACCCAGCACAATTGGCGCCACAATCGCAAAACTCGTCATGAACACGCCTACTTGAGCAAACGCGCGGAACTGCCGCGCAGCGGTCATGCCCATCTCCAGCAGAAACAGCATCAGAATGCCGCGGAACAGGTCATCGTAAAAGGGCGCAATCTGCTTCCAGCCGCGTTCACCGGCCAGCAACCCAATGGCCATGCCGCCGGTGAGCAAAATGATGCCGCGGCCGCGCAGCGTATCGATGATCAGCGCGCCCATCGAGTGTGTGCCGCTTTCTTTGCCCATTGACCAGCGCGCCAGCATGAGTGCGATGATCACGCCCCATTCCATCAGCGCCACCACAGCGGTCATGTAGCCTTCGCTGGGCGTGTTCATCGCCTTGGCAAAGGCGACCGAGGCAAAAAATGTGACTGACGACACTGAGCCGTAGTGCGCCGCCACGGCAGCGGCGTTGGCAGAATCAAACTTGCCCGCTTTGCGCAGCACGAAAAACACCGTAACCGGAATTGCGATGGTCAGCGCGATGGTGACACCCAGCAGGCCGGCGATGTCGGCAAATTTTACCGCCGCCAGCTCGGTGCCGCCCTTCAGGCCGATGGAAAACAGCAAATAGATCGCCAGCAGCTTGAGCACCGGCTCGGGCAGCTCCAGCTCGCTTTTGATCAGGCCGGCGATGATGCCAAGCGCAAAGGCCAGAACGATAGGGGACAGAAGATTAGTCAGCAGCAGGTCAAGGCCGGGCATGGGATGCATCCGTATTGTTGTGATGGTGCGAAATTAGGGCAGGGTACGTTGCCAGTCCAATTCATGCTTTGCATGTTTTCGTTCTATTTTGTAAAACTATTGAAACAGGACGAACAACGTGGCTGAACTGAACTACCACCATCTACGCTATTTCTGGGTGATCGCGCATGAACGCAGCCTGACCAAGGCGGCGCAGCGCCTGCATGTGTCGCAGTCGGCGCTTTCCATCCAGCTCAAGCGGCTGGAAGAGCGGCTGGGCCATGCGCTGTTTGACCGGGCCAATCGAAGGCTCACGCTGACCGAAGCCGGGCGCATTGCGCTCGCGCATGCAAACACCGTGTTCAAAAGCGGCGATGAACTAGTGAATACGCTAAAGCGCGGCCGCGCCAGCCAGCGGCAAATCCTGCGCGTGGGCGCGGTGGCCACGCTGTCGCGCAACTTTCAGGTGCAGTTTCTGGCGCCGCTGCTGGGCCGGCGTGATGTGGAACTGGTGATCCGCTCCGGCAGTTTGCGCGAGTTGCTCACGCAACTGCGTACGCACACGGTGGATGTGGTGCTGTCCAACCACGCGGTGCCGCGCGATGCGGATTCCAACTGGTTTAGCCATGTGCTGGCGCAGCAGGCGGTCAGCCTGGTCAGCCGCCCGGTGCGGCGCGCCAAGCCGTTTGTGTTTCCGCAGGATTTGGCCGATCAGCCCATCGCGCTGCCCGGTTTGCAAAGCGATGTGCGCCTGGCATTTGATGCATTGCTTGACCACGCCGGCGTCGTGCCGCTGATTGCCGCTGAAGTGGACGACATGGCCATGTTGCGGCTGCTGGCGCGCGACTGGGGCGGTCTGGCGCTGGTGCCTACGGTGGTGGTGCGCGATGAGCTGCGCAGCGGCGTTTTGCAAGAGCGCTGCACGATTGCGGAGATCACCGAGCGTTTCTACGCGATTACGCCCAGCCGCCGCTTTCCCAACCCGCTCGTGCGTGAGCTGGTGCAAAGTATGAAGGCCCAGCACGTTGCAGGGTAGTGCGGCTGCATCCTTGCCGGCCTTTTGCAGTGCTGCCTGAGCCGGCCAAATTCCGCAGTAAATCAGTCCCATTTGCCGTACTTTTTGCTGCAAGCGCAGCCCTACCAGCCGGCATTTGTGCGTTGACTCGCCCAATTTATGTGTCTATATTCAAGTACATTAAATATCGTCAATATAAATTGACGTATTGTGATGTCGCAGCCTGCGGAGACACGCTGATGGATGCATCCAGACGAATTGAGCGGGCATTGCTTGGCGCACTGGCCCTAGCGCAGCGGCCAGGGTGTCCGCCACGGCTTGCCGCGGCGGTACGGCACGCGGTCTTCCCCGGCGGCGCGCGCATTCGCCCGCAACTGTGCCTGGCGGTGGCGCGTGCGTGTGG
>JBJOQV010000034.1:0-6714 GCA_046049785.1 Pseudomonadota bacterium | reverse complement strand
CTCTAAAGCGTAAATACTAGGTAAATTTGGGTATGTCAGTCACAGAAATGTCATATTGCACCCCTAGTATTCAGGATGTTGTAACAATCAATTCCCTCAAAGGACTATCGGAATGAACAAGTCTTTCAAGCTTCTGGGTGCGCTGGCTGCAATGTCGTTCGGTGCTGCCGCGTTCACGGCTTCGGCGCAAGAGGTCACGGGCGCGGGCGCAACGTTTCCCGCACCTCTGTATGCCAAGTGGGCCGATGCCTACAACAAGGCAACCGGTGCAAAGATCAACTACCAATCGATCGGTTCTTCTGGCGGCATCCGCCAAATCACCAATAAAACGGTGGACTTTGGCGCGACGGATGCGCCCATGTCGCAGGCCGATCTGGACAAGAACAACATGGTGCAGTTTCCAACCGTGATCGGCGGCGTCGTGCCGGTGATGAACATCGCGGGCCTCAAGCCGGGCGAGCTGAAACTGTCGGGCCCGGTGCTGGGCGACATCTACCTTGGCAAGATCAAGAAGTGGAATGAGAAGCCCATTGCCGATCTGAACCCTGGCGTGAAGCTGCCGGATCAAAACATTGCGGTCGTGCGCCGCGCCGACGGCTCCGGCACAACATTCATCTTCACCAACTACTTGTCCAAAGTGAATGCAGAGTGGAAATCTGCTGTGGGCGAGGGCGCCAGCGTTAAATGGCCAGTAGGTCTGGGCGGCAAAGGCAATGAGGGCGTCGCAGCGTTTGTGCAGCGTTTGCCCGGCTCGATCGGTTATGTCGAATTCTCTTACGCCAAACAAAACAAACTGCCGTTCGCGCAAATGCGCAATGCTGCTGGCGCGTTTGTATCTCCAGACGACCTCACTTTCAAGGCAGCCGCAGCCGGTGCCAACTGGAACCAAACCACTGCGCAGATCCTGACTGAACAGCAGGGCAAAGACGCATGGCCGATTACGGGCGCTACTTTTGTGTTGATGTACAAAACCCAGGAAAAGCCTGCGCAGGGAACAGAAGTGCTTAAATTCTTCGATTGGGCGTTCAAGAACGGCGACAAACTGGCTTCGGAGCTTGACTATGTACCCTTACCAGACTCGGTGGAAACATTGATTCGTACCCAGTGGGCGGCCAATGTGAAAGATGCGGGCGGTAAAGCGCTGTTTGCAGCACGTTGATCGGCATCATTTTGTAAGCTCTGCTCTACGCGTGGCGAATGGGTCGCCACGCGCACTTTGTCTTCTCCCCATCAGGTATGCAGAACAGCAAAAAAACTTCCGGCGAGATTGGTGATTGGCTGTTCCACAACGCGACACGCGCGGCCGCGTGGGTCACATTGCTGTTGCTGGCTGCGATTATTTTGTCGCTGCTGATCTCCTCGTGGCCGGCGCTGTCGCAGTTTGGGCTGAAGTTTTTTGTCTCTTCCACTTGGGATCCTCCTGCGCAAGAGTTCGGCGCGCTGATTCCGATTTACGGCACGCTCGTCACCTCGTTGATTGCGCTCATCATTGCGGTGCCGGTGAGCTTTGGAATTGCGCTGTTTCTCACGGAACTCTCGCCTGTATGGCTGCGCCGCCCCCTGGGAACGGCAATCGAGTTGCTCGCAGCGATTCCATCCATTGTGTATGGCATGTGGGGCTTGCTGGTGTTCGCGCCGATCTTCGCCACTTATTTTCAGGTGCCACTGCAAGAGTTGATCGGCGGTATGCCGATCATCGGCTCGCTCGTGCAAGGCCCGCCGGTGGGTATTGGACTTCTTTGCGCGGGCATTATTTTGGCCATCATGATTATTCCTTACATTGCCTCGGTGATGCGCGATGTTTTTGAGGTGACGCCCCCGATTCTGAAAGAAGCCGCTTACGGCCTTGGTGCGACAACCTGGGAAGTGAGCTGGAAGGTTGTGCTTCCGTACACCAAAACCGGTGTGATCGGCGGCATCATGCTTGGGCTTGGGCGGGCGCTGGGTGAAACCATGGCAGTGACGTTTGTGATCGGCAATACCAACCTGCTCAATAGCATGTCGCTCTTTGAGCCGGGCAACAGCATCACCTCTGCGCTGGCCAATGAGTTTGCCGAAGCGGAAATCGGCCTGCACTCATCATCACTCATGGCGCTTGGCTTGACGCTGTTCATCATCACTGCCGTGGTACTAGCCGCCTCAAAACTGCTTTTGGCAAAAATGGCCAAAGGTGAAGGCGTAAAGACTTAGGAAACTGACATGACGCTTGAAGTTTCCATCCCCTCGGTGCAGACCCCGGTTGTTTCCCATGATCGGTTCACCACTGCAAATGCGCTGCACCGGCGGCGTAAGTGGATTAACCGAATTGCGTTGGCATTGTCGCTTGCGGCGATGACCTTTGGCCTCGTTTGGCTGATCTGGATTCTCGTCAAGGTCATTGGCCTTGGTATCGGTGGCCTTTCTTGGACCCTGTTCACGGAGAACACGCCGCCTCCAGGATCGGATACGGGTGGACTCGCGAATGCCATCGCCGGCAGCGCGCTGATAGTTGGCTTGGCCACCCTGATTGGCACACCCATTGGCATTGCTGCCGGAATTTACCTGGCTGAGTACGGCGTCTATAACAAGCTCGGCGCAGTAACGCGGTTTATCAATGACATTTTGCTGTCGGCACCTTCCATTGTGATTGGCCTTTTTATCTATGCGATTGTCGTAGCGCGGGTAGGTAATTTTTCCGGCATAGCGGGCGTGCTGGCGTTGTCCTTGATTGTGATTCCAGTCGTGATCAGAACCACAGAAAACATGCTGCTGCTCGTACCAGGCAGCCTGCGTGAGGCCGCCTACGCGCTTGGCGCACCCAAGCACAAGATGATTTTGCTGATCACGCTCAAGGCCGCTCGCGCGGGCGTGTTGACGGGTATTTTGCTTGCGGTAGCGCGCATTGCCGGCGAGACTGCGCCGCTCTTGTTCACCGCGCTGTCCAATCAATTCTGGAGTCTTGATCTAGGCGAGCCAATGGCCAATCTGCCGGTGACGATCTTCAAGTTTGCGATGAGTCCGTTCCCGGATTGGCAGCGTCTTGCGTGGGCGGGCGTGTTCCTGATCACTCTGGGTGTGTTGGCGCTCAACATTCTGGCGCGCGTGTTGTTTTCCAAGAAAAGCTAAATCATGAATCAAGCCACTGGTCCTGTGCATACTCATCCGATCAAGATGACGGTCAAGGATTTAAATTTTTTCTACGGCAAGTTTCACGCGCTGCGTGACATTAACATGACCATTCCCGAGAAGAAGGTCACAGCGTTCATTGGCCCTTCTGGTTGCGGTAAATCGACCTTGCTGCGGGTCTTCAACCGCATGTATGCGCTGTATCCCGAACAGCGCGCGACCGGCGAAATCAATATGGACGGCAACAATCTGCTGACCAGTACCGAAGACCTTGCCTTGATTCGCGCAAAAATCGGGATGGTGTTCCAGAAGCCGACGCCGTTTCCCATGTCGATCTACGACAACATCGCGTTTGGTGTAAAGCTGTTCGAGAAATTGTCCAAACCTCAAATGGATGAGCGGGTAGAGTGGGCGCTGAGCAAAGCCGCCCTCTGGAATGAGGTGAAGACCAAGCTCACTCAAAGCGGCAATAGCCTTTCTGGCGGGCAGCAGCAGCGTTTGTGTATCGCGCGCGGCATCGCGATTCGGCCCGAGGTGCTGCTGCTGGATGAACCGTGCTCGGCGCTTGATCCGATCTCTACCTCGAAGATAGAAGAGCTGATTCACGAACTCAAGAACGACTACACCGTTGTGATTGTGACCCACAACATGCAGCAAGCGGCACGTGTTTCAGACTACACGGCGTACATGTATCTCGGTGAACTGATCGAGATTGGTGATACCAAGCAAATCTTCGTGAAGCCTGGCAAAAAGCAGACCGAGGACTACATCACGGGCCGTTTTGGCTGATTGCAACAACACGGAAGAAAAATCAATGGTTCCAGGATCTGAACATTCATCGCGTCAATATGATGCGGACCTCGAAAACATCCGCAGCCAGGTGTTGCAGATGGGTGGGCTGGCGGAGCAGCAAGTCACAAAAGTGCTCGCGGGCCTGCAAGAAGGGTCTTCGGAAAAACTGAGCGCCGTCATTGCTGCCGACCAGTCGATCAACAATCTGGAGATTTCGCTGGACGCGAGCTGTGTGGAAGTCATTGCACGCCGCCAGCCCGCGGCCAATGATTTGCGCATGATTCTGGCTGTGGTCAAGACCATCACAGATTTGGAGCGTGTTGGCGATGAAGCCAGCAAGATCGCGCGCACCGGCAAAGATTTGCAGGCCCGCAAGCTGGCGGTTGTTCCCTGCATGCCCGATTTGCGGCTGATGGCGGAAAAAGCACTGACGATGCTGCGCGGCGCGCTGGATGCGTATGCGCGGCTGGATGCCAAAACCGCTGGCGCGGTGATTAGCCAGGACGACGAGATCGACGAACGTTTTCGTGCCATTCAGCGCTTGTTGCTCACGCACATGATGGAAGATGCACGGACGATTGGCGCCGCTCTTGACGTAACTTTCATGGCCAAGTCGCTTGAGCGCATTGGTGACCACGCAAAAAACATTGCCGAGTATGTGATCTACATGGTCAAGGGCACGGACGTGCGCCACTCTCCGCGTGAAACCGTTGAGGAGACGCTGCGTTCTTAGCAGTGCATCACATGGCTGATACTTCTATCTTGGTTGTTGAAGATGAACCTGGTATCGCGGAGCTTGTGCGGTTCGCGCTGAGTTCGTCCGGCTATCGGGTTCAATTGGCAGCGGATGCAAGGCAGGGCCGCGCGGCACTCGCGGTTGGGTTACCCAACCTGATATTGCTTGACTGGATGCTGCCCGATGAGTCCGGTGTTCAGTGGCTTAAATCGCTGCGCGCGGACAAACGGACGAAGCAGCTGCCTGTGGTCATGCTGACGGCGAAGGGGCAGGAGCAGGACAAAGTCAGCGGGCTTGATGCCGGTGCGGATGACTACGTGACCAAGCCTTTTTCGCCCAATGAGCTGCTCGCGCGCATCCGCGCGGTATTGCGCCGCCGCCAGCCCGAGCACAGCGGTGAGCTTTTGCAGGCAGGCAACATTGCACTGGATACGCAGCGCCACAAAGTCACGGTTGGGGATGCAGAAGTGAGTTTGGGTCCGACCGAGTTCAAATTGCTGCGCACATTGATGGCTTATCCGGGCCGGGTGTTTTCCAGGCAACAGTTGCTGGATACGGTGTGGGGAGATTCTGTCATTGTGGAAGAGCGCACGGTGGATGTACATGTGCTGCGCCTGCGCAAAGCGCTGAATCCTTTCGGACAGGAAGAGGCGGTGCGTACGGTGCGCGGCGTCGGCTATGCTTTCGGAGATGGATAGCTCTCGAGTTCTCGGTTGATGTTTCAGCCAACAGCCGCCGGATACTGGACGCCGGTTCTGGGCCGGCTTGCAATCATTGCCTTGGTGTCAGTGGTCATCGGCTACGGTGCTGGCCGAGCGGCCGGATGGGCAGCTGCATCGATTGGCTTTTTGATCTACGTCATCAGTTTTGCCGTTTCTGTGTATCGCACGCAGCGCTGGATCAGCTCGGACACGCTGCAAGGCGAACTGCCAGACAGCCCGCAATTCAGCTCGCTGGCTTCATGGCTCTATCGTGCGCGCAGTCGCGAACAGGCCACACGCGCGGCGATGGACCAAACCCTCGCAAAATTCAAGTCCACGCTTTCGAGTCTGCCCGATGGGGTGGTGCTCGTCGACGCGGCGCTGAATATCCAATGGTGCAACCCGATGGCCGAGCGTCACCTTGGCATTGATCTGCGGAGGGATGCGGGGCTGCGTTTGATCAATCTTGTGCGCGAACCGGCCTTTGTCAATGTGATGCTGCAGATCGAGCCGGTAGAACCGGTGCGTATCTCCATTGGGCAGCCACCGCGATCACTGCGGGTTCTTTCGATCCGTTTTGAAACAGATGAAAGGCTTGTGGTGACAAGTGACGTTTCGCAAGCGGACCGGCTGGATCAAGTGCGCAGGGACTTTATCGCCAACGTATCGCATGAGCTGCGCACCCCACTGACCGTTGTTGCGGGGTTCTTGAGCTGGCAGATTCAAAAACACCGCTCGCAGAATCGCATTTGGACTTGATGCGCTCTGAAAGTACGCGGATGCGGCGCCTGATTGACGATTTGCTGATCCTTTCAAAGCTTGAGTCCGGAGATACGGTTGCTGATGAAGATGAAATCCGTTTGGCGGCGCTGCTCAGCCGCGTGCTGGACTCCGCGCGCGCCTTGTCTGGTGGGCGTCATCACATCGAGTTAATTGAACCCGTGCCCGCGCTGAGCATCAAGGGCAGCGCGTCTGAGCTGGAAAGCGCCTTGGGTAATTTGCTCTCCAACGCGGTGCGATACACACCACTCGCTGGGAAAATCACGGTGGCGTGTACATTTGGCGATGAAGACCTGTCCATCGAGGTACGGGACTCTGGCCCTGGCATTGCAAGCGAGCATATTCCGCGCTTGACGGAGCGGTTTTACCGCGTGGACAAGAGCCGGTCCCGCGAAACTGGTGGCACCGGCTTGGGTTTGGCGATCGTTAAACATGTTATGTTGCGCCACCAAGGCTCTCTTCAGGTGGAATCAGAGCTTGGCAAGGGGAGCAGCTTCGCGTTGCATCTTCCGCGACAACGCATAATAATCAACCAATGATCGTCATTAATGCATCTGTCACAATGCTCCCCCCCGAGGCAAAAGGGGCGGTGCTCATTAC
>JBJOQV010000033.1:0-2837 GCA_046049785.1 Pseudomonadota bacterium | reverse complement strand
AAAGTAGGGCTTGCGCTCCACTTGTACGCGCGGTTTGGCAAGCGCTTTTTCCTTAGCTTCAATGATCGCAAGACGTGTGGCGATGCGGCTTTTCACATCGCTACTGAGATCAAACTTGACCGCGCCGTTCAGAATCCGTGACGCAATCGCCTTGGCGACCATGGCCGGTGAAAACTCGTAGTGCGCGGGCAGCAGCCACTGGCCGTGCGGCATGGCCCACTCGCCTTTTTCGTCGAACTTGCCGATCACGCGCGGGCGCTGGCCATCGGGAAAGTTGTACAGCTCTTCCTTGATTTGGTACTCGAGCATCTGGCGTTTTTCTTCTACCACCAGAATCTCTTGCAGGCCGCGCGCAAACTCCTGAATGCCTTGACTTTCCAGCGGCCAGACCATGCCGCATTTGTACAGGCGCAGGCCGATTGCCGCGCAGGTGCGTTCATCCAAGCCCAGATCTTCCAGCGCCTGCCGCGTGTCCAGGTAAGCCTTGCCGGAAGATACAATCCCCAGCCGCGCGTTGGGCGAGTCAATCACCGTGTGATTGAGCTTGTTGGCACGCGCATAGGCCAGCGTGGCGTAGGCTTTGTGATCCAGCAGCCGCGCTTCCTGCTGCAGCGGCGCATCCGGCCAGCGAATGTTCAGGCCGCCTGCGGGCAGATCAAAGTCGGTGGGCAAGATAATCTTGGTGCGCTGCGGATCAACAATCACGGAGGCAGAGGCTTCCACCACATCCGTCACCACCTTCATCCCCACCCACACGCCGGCATAGCGGCTCATGGCGTAGCCGTGGATGCCCATGTCCAGATAGTCCTGCACACTGGCCGGATACAGCACCGGAATCATGCAGGCCTTGAGAATGTGGTCGCTTTGATGCGGCAGGGTGGAAGACTTGGCGGAGTGATCGTCCCCACACACCACCAGCACGCCGCCGTTGGGGCTGGTGCCTGCGGCGTTGGCATGTTTGAACACATCGCCGCAGCGGTCCACGCCTGGGCCTTTGCCGTACCACATGCCAAACACGCCGTCGTACCTGGCGCCCTTGTACATGTTGACCTGCTGCGTGCCCCACACGCTGGTGGCGGCCAGATCTTCATTCAGGCCCGGCTGAAAGTGAATGTGGTTTTCTTTGAGGTATTTCTTGGCTTTCCACGCCGTTTGGTCCACGCTGCCCAGCGGCGAGCCGCGGTAGCCGGTAAGAAACCCTGCGGTGTTCAGCCCCGCAGCTACATCACGCTGGCGCTGCAGCATCAGCAGGCGGATCAGCGCTTGCGTGCCGCTCATGTAGGCGCGGCCGGATTCAAGCGTGTATTTGTCGTCGAGGGTGACGGACTGTAGAGCGGCGCGTAGCTCCGCCGAGATGGGTGCGTTCATCAAAACATCCTAGGCCAAAACTTGTGGTTTGGGGCGCTGCCCCTGCATGCCGCCAGCCTTGTGGACCGCGGCGTTGCCAAACGCGGGTTGCGTGGCTGACAGCGAATTGACGTAAACGTTAACCGACGGAGCGGGTCAGCATCAAGATGCGTTGTACGAAACTGTGCCGGTGGCGCAGGCGCGACGGGGCTGCGCAGGCATTAATTAGGCAATTACGCAATATCCATGCGCTTTTTGAGCCATTTTTGCCTCAAAAATCGCATGGATATTGCGCAAAGCAAGATGATTCTCATCAAAAAACCACTGTTGCGCGACTTATTGATAACGCAGCGCCTCCACAGGCTCTAGCTGCGCAGCCCGCATTGCGGGCCAATAACCAAAGCCAATCCCGACAGCCAGCGCCATGCCAAACGAAATCACGATTGAGGAGAGGGAGAACACTGTCGTTACCGCGCCGGTCATGCCGACCAGCAGCCCGATACCCACGCCCAGCAGCACGCCCGCCAAGCCGCCGACCAGCGAGAGCGCGACGGATTCCAGCAAAAACTGCATCAAGATCGAGCGGCGTGGCCCGCCCAGTGCCATGCGAATACCGATCTCGCGTGTGCGCTCCGACACGCTGACCAGCATGATGTTCATGATGCCAATGCCGCCCACAAACAGGCAGATCAAAGAGACCGCCAGCAGCAGAATGGAAATAATGTTCGATACCGATTCCAAGGTTTGCGTCACGCTGCTCATGTTGCCGACGTTGAAATCGTCATCGGCACCCGGCCCGATGCGATGGCGCTGGCGCAGAAGCAGGGTGATTTCTTGCTCGGTGTAGCCTTTCTGTTCGGGCATGCTCGATTCCACAAAGATAGTATTCACAGCGTTGGGAAACGCCGAGCCCGAGAGTTTGCGCTGCGCGGTAGTGACCGGGATGACAACGGCATCGTCCTGGTCTTGGCCGCCGAACCCTTTGCCTTTTGCTTCGAGCCTGCCCACCACCGTGACGGTTTGGCGCTGAATCCGGATAATCTGTCCAATCGGCGATTGCCCCGCGAACAGTTCGCGCACCACCGTATCGCCCACCACCGCAACATTGGCAGAAGTACGTACATCGGTGTCCGTGAACGCGCCGCCTTGCGCAATCTTCATGTTATTGACGGCGAAATAGGCCGGTGTGGTGCCGGTGATGGAGCTGGACTTGTTATTGCCGCCAAACACCACTTGCGCCTGTGAATTAGATACGGGAGCAACACTCTTCACGCTTTGAAGCTCCCCAATTGCGGTGGCATCATCCAGTGTGAGGGTGGGCAATCCACCTGCGCTGCCGCGCAGCCCGCCTTGCTTTGCGGCGCCGCTTGTCACAAAGACTTGACCAGCCCCCAAGGACGAGATTGAGTTGGCGACATTGCGTTTTGATCCTTCGCCAATCGCCATCATGAGGATGACCGAAGCCACACCGATCACAATCCCCAGGATCG
>JBJOQV010000032.1:0-7350 GCA_046049785.1 Pseudomonadota bacterium | reverse complement strand
CATGCGTGCCGCCCTGCCCTGCAGCCAGCACATAGCACTGGTTTTCAATCGCGCGTGCAGCAAGCAACGTCTGCCAATGCGCCTTACCTGTGGTGTAAGTGAAGGCGGCGGGCACCACAATCAAGTCCAGCATGCCCAGTTTTCTGTACAGCTCGGGAAAGCGCAGGTCATAGCAAATCGACAGGCCAACATTGAACGCGCCGCAGCGCACGCTGGTGGGTTGAGAGCCCGCGCCGATGGTGCGCGCCTCGTCGTAGCTTTCGCTGCCCTTGGTAAAGCGGAACAGATGGATTTTGTCGTAGCGGCTGATCTGCTTACCTTGCGGATCGAAGGTAAGCAGGCTGTTCCACACCTTGTCACCATCGGGGTGTTGCAGCGGCACAGTGCCGCCCAGCAGCCAGATGCCGAGCTTGCGCGCCGCGTCAGCCAGAAAGGTCTGGATCGGGCCATCGCCAGGCTTTTCGGCGATGCGCACCTTGTCCGTATCGCTCCTGCCCATCAGGCAGAAATACTCGGGCAGCAGCACCAGCTGCGCGCCGCGCGCGGCTGCACGTTCAATCAACGTCGCTGCACGCGCGAGGTTGTGCTTGATGTCTGTGGACGCGATGGTTTGAACAGCAGCAACTTTCATATAAACGTCACTCACCCGGTTCTGTGGTTGCGCCATTATTGGCTGGCGTGCGCTCCCGCTTAGTCACCTTTGGTTCCGCCCAGGTGCCGGCCACGTCAAACTCCTGCGCCAGGCCCTTTGCAAGCGGCTCGCGCGCCACCAGCTGCGCCAAAAAGCTCGTCAAGCCAATAGCGGGGTTGATGAACAGATACGCAAAAGATACCGCGCCAAAATTAATGTCGGGCAGCACCACGATCCGCAGATTTTGCTGCTCGCGCACCAGATCGGCATTGCCCGACAGCAACACCGTGGCCTGCGGGCCTTTCATCTTGAAGTTGTCGGTCGTGAGCAGGCCGCCCTTGATCGCGGCGGTGGCGTTGATGCCGTCAAACACAAAGCCTTCCGAAAACACATCGCGAAAGTCAAGCGACAGTCTGCGCGGCAGGCTCTGCAGCGACAGCACACCCAGCAAGCGGCCCACGCCGGGATCGGTCTTGAGAAACTGCCCGCCCTTGTCCAGCGAAAGTTGCACATCGCCCGCCATCGAGGGAAAGTCCAGCGCGAGCGGAATGCCGCGCCAGCTGATCTTGCCGCTGAATTTGCCAGCGCCGTTTCGTACCGTGTTGGCAAACCCAAGCCGCGTAAGCAGGTTGCCGGCGTTGCCAATGTCCAGCACAAACTCCAGTTCCATCAGCCGCGCGGCGTTGCCACTGGCGCGTTGCCACACACCGGTGCCGGTGAGTTTTGCGTCAGCGTTCTCAACCAACAGCTTCTCCAGTTGCCACGCCTGCGCATTTCTGGCCTGCACTTCAAGCCGGCCCAGCTTTTTGCCGCCCAGTTCAAAATCTTCCACCACCAGATCAATGCCGGGCAGATCGCTTGCGGTCGGCGTATCCAGCATTTTGGCCACCTCGTCGCGCTGCGCTTGCGGGATGGTGAGCTTGGCAAGCCGCGCCGTGAGCCGGCCCATGGTTTCGCGCTGGCCGGGGCGCGCCTGGCGCCACGTGGCGTAGCCAGAAAGCTGCGTCGCATCCATATTGATTTGCCACACGTCGCCCTCGCGACTGGCTCCGGCAACCACGCTGTCCCACTTTTTGCCGCCTACGATGAGTTCGTCTGCCCGCACCGCAATCATCTTTGGCACCAGGCTGACTTCCTCCGCCCCCGCCACGGGCGCGCCGGTCTGCTTGGGCATGCTCAGCTGCAGCTCATCGAGCTTGCGCAGCCAGAGGTCGGCATCCAGCCGCTTGAGATTCACAATTGCAATCGTGCCTGAATCCGGCATGACCGCTTCGTTGTTGATGCCCACACCGCCGCGCACAATGCGCATGCCGCCGGCAGCTTGCCTCACGCGGTCAAACCGCGCATTCAGCGCCGTGCCCAGCGTGATGGCCAATTCATCGGTGAGCGGCGCTTCTGCAGAAGTGCGCGGCTTGGGCATGATAGAGACGCCTAGCGGCATGGTTTGATTCGCCGCCTTGGCCAGCAGACCGGGGAAGTCAAACGCTACCCCCGTGAGATCAGAGGCAAGCTTAAGCTCGGTCGCACCGCTACGCACGCCCAGGTTGAGCGTGTACTTCAGCGCGCCGGTGGCTGTGCCGATCAGAGTGGCCAGCATTGGATCGCCCACTAGCGTCTTCGCCTGCACAATCTCTGCGTTGCCCTGGCCGCTGAACTTCAAGCTGCCATCGGCTTGCGTGCCGCCGGAAAACGTTGCGGGGCCGCCGTACACGGTGGCACGCGCATTGGGAATCTGGATGCCTTTTTCAGAAAATTCCAGCGTCGCTGTGGTGCCAGCAAAGGCTGGCAAGTCTGGCGACAGCGCGATGTCATTACCGGCAAACTGGACGCTGCCGGTCACTTGCGATGCGCGCATGTCTGCCAGCGGCAAGGTCAGTTTCAGATCCATGCGCGTGTTGCCGCCGATCTTGGATTCCTGCGTGAACTTGTTGATCCACAGCGCGATGGGCGATGTGTTCACATACGTCAGCAGATCCTGCGCCGGGCCGTTGGTTTCACCGGTGATCACCAGCGGCGTATGCGCCACAGTGTCCGCAATCTCCGCATTCACGCGGGACAAGCGTGTACCCATCATGCGGGCCTGCGCGTCCTTGATGCCCAGCTTGGTGCGATCAATGACAAAGGTGCCGCTCACATCTTCCAGCGGCAGCCAGCGCGCGCCAGACTCAAGCGGGTTGGGTGCAAAGTCAAGATCCACGCCGGAAATGTGCGCGTTGATAGAAAAGTCGCCGGTGGGTTTTGCGCCGTTTGCTGCGTGATACGGAAACTCGTACAAATCGCCGCGCACTTTGAAGTTGGCCGAATTCACCACGCCGCTTTTGAGCGCTTTTTTCAGCCAATCGCGCGTGAGTTCAGGCACTGTGAGCGGCAGGTAGGCATGTACGGCCGGCGCGCTGGCCCGGGTAAGCGTGCCTTCCAGATCCAGAATGCCGGGGCCTTTGCCGCCGGTCTTATAGTCTGCACGCGCGCTGCCTTGCACGTCTGCATTGGCAAACTGCACATCGCTGACCTTCACTTCAACGCCCGTGGGCACCACGCGCCAGGTAGAGGTCAGCGCAAGCTTGTCCATCGGCAATACGCTATTGGCAAACACACCCGGAAATTCAAGCCGCGCATCTTTGCTATCAAGCGACAAGCTGCCGCCTTTTTCAGATACATCGAATTTACCGGTCAGATTGGTAAAGCCGGGCACACCGGGTTTTGGCCGGTCGGGCGAGATGAGCGGCGCAGGCGCGGGTTTGGCGGCAAGTTGTGGCGCCAGCAGACGCTGCAGCGCCGCGCGGTCTGCCTGCGCGGCAACGGACAGCCCGGTGAACGCGCCTTTGGCGGCAAAGCGCGTGGTCCCTTCACCGGCCTTGGGCGCCTGCCACTCCAGCTTGACTTGCTGCAGTTGTCCACGCGGATTGAATTTGATCAGCGCTTCGCGCACCGTGGGCGTCAGCGGCATGCGCTCGGACCACTGCGCGAACAGCCCCAAATCCAGCGCATCGGCGGCAAAGCTGCCCGAGGCACCTTTGTCCGCAGTCGCGGCGCGATAGCTCTCACTCAAGGTCAGCGGACCGATGCTGGCGCCTTCGCGCGTGGTCACACGTAAATTGCTCACCGTCAGATCGTGCGACGCTGAGCCGCGCGCCATCTGGCGGCCTTGAACACGGCCATCCACTGCTGCAAACTCCAACTCCGGCAAATCGCTGGCGAGCTTGGCGCGTAAGTCAGTCATACGCAGATCCATCGTAACCTTCTGCGCGATCAAATCGTCAAAGTCCAGCCAGAACCGCATTGCACCCTGGCCCTGGCGCACCTGCATCGGCAACTCGATATAGCGCGCCCACTGCGCCAGATCTACACGAGCCAGATTGGCGTACAGCTCGCCTTTCCAGTTTTCGATCAAGTGCTCGCGCTCAAACAGGCCATGCAAGAAGTTCAGCCGCACATCCAGCGGCGCACCAAACGCCGCAGGCGGCGTGGCGCGCATGGCCACGCGGTGCATCAGCCCTAACCTCTGATACAAAAAGCGCACATCATTGAGTTGAAGCGGGGGCGTATCGGTGATGCGCTCGTCGGCCCAAGTGAGTTTGCCGCCTGCAATCGAGATTTCGCCCTGCTCCAGCAACCACTTCAGCCCGCCACCTTCGGTCTTGTCCTGCGGATCGATGATGATGCCGGCCACGCTGAGTTTTCCGTCGGCAAAACGCCGCACCTGCAGATCGGGCTGCTCGATATGCAGCCGGTGAAACACAATCGTTGTGCTCGGAATGGAGCGCCACGACACCGCCGCGTCCACCTTGGGCAGCCGCAGCGCTTCGCGGCCGGAAGCATCGCGCAAGAGCACATCGGTCAGCGTCATCTCAGGCCAGATGCCGTGAAACCCCGCGGTCAAGGTGCCAATGCTGACCTGCAGCTTGAGCGCCTGCGAGATGCGCTGTTCGATTTCCGGCTTGTAGCGCTCGATCTGCGGCACGACGGCATAGCGCAGGGCGACGACCAAGAGCAAAAAGATAACGTACAGAACCAACACCGCGATCCCCGCCCCGCGCAGCAGGCGCCAAAGGTTGATTCGGGGAAATCGAGCGGTCGTTGACATGAGTAGGGCAATTGTAGGCGTCAGCCTCATCGGGTTTGGCAAAAGCGTCTGCCCTTTTGGTCTAATGGTCGCAGTCGGCATGGCGTTGACCTTTCGTTACCAGATGTAACTCTATTGCTATCGCCGCCTTTTCCAAAGAGAGTTTTCTTGCCCAAGCCGCAATTGGTATTTGACGTTGAGACCTTCAGTCCGTTCCTTGCCAGGGCGCGGCGCGATCTGCCGCTCGCGCAGTTGATCGACAGGCTGTCGGAGCAACCGGTGGATGCGCAGGCGCTGGACGCGGCGTTTGCGGGTTTGCCTGTAGCCGAAGATTCGGTTCAGGCCGTCGCGCAGCAGCTACGCCGCTTGCGGCGCGGCCTGATCAGCGCACTGGCTGTGCGCGATCTGACCGGCAGGGCTGTGCTGCCCGAAGTGGAAGGCGCGATGACAGCATTTGCGCATTTGGCCATTGCCAAGCTGCTGCCGCTGATCAGCCAAAGCGTGTTTGCGCGCACCGGACAGCCCCTCAATGCCAAGGGCGAGCCACTGGATTTGCTCGTGATCGGCATGGGCAAGCTGGGTGCAGGCGAGCTGAACGTATCGTCGGACATCGATATTGTCTATGCCGCGCCCGAGTACGGCCAGGCCGGCGAGTCAGATGCGCTGGAAGCCTTTGCCCAGGTGGCGCAACAGCTCACGCGCGCCTTGCAGGACATGAGCGCGGATGGCTTTATCTTCCGCGTTGATACGCGGCTGCGCCCTTTTGGCGAGGTGGGGCCGGCTGTCGTGAGTCTGGGCGCGCTGGAACATTACTTCATGGCGCATGGCCGCTTTTGGGAGCGCTGCGCCTGGCTCAAGGCCACCATTGTCAGCCCGGCCATGGCCATGCCGGCACCGGCGTTTGATGCCGCGCGGCAACGGCTTGCGCAGGCGATCCGCGCGTTTGTCTACAAGCGCTACACAGACTACACCACGATTGAAGGCCTGGTGGACCTGGCCAGCCGCATCCGCACGCAGCGGCAAGGCGCGCGCGCCAAGGGTGAACGCGGCAAGTTCGCAGCGGACGATGTCAAACTCGGCCGCGGCGGCATCCGCGAGGTGGAACTGCTGGCGCAGGGCCTGTCAATCATGCATGGCGGGCGCAATCCCAGCCTGCAGGTAGGTGCCACGCGCGCGCTGCTGGCGCGGCTGGCCGCCGCCGGCCGATTGCCGCAGGATGTAGCCGGGGAGCTCGATGCGCATTACGTGCTGCTGCGCCGGATCGAGCACGCGCTGCAATACCGCAACGACGAGCAAACGCACAACATTCCGCAGGATGAATCGGAGCGCGGCGCGGTGGCGGCAGCGCTGGGTTTTGCATCCTTGCCAGACTTTGATAGCGCGCTGGCCGATCTGCGCGCCTACGTTGCCGCGCAGTTTGACGCGTTCTTGCCCGGCCCCACGCAGGCGCCCGGCGCGCCGCTGCCCGCGGTGCAAACCCGCATCGCTCCCTGGCTGTCTGCGGTGGCGCGCGAGAACGAGGCAACGCAGCGCCGTTTTGAGCAGGTGCTGGCCGCGTTTGACGCGCAGTTGCCGGACGATGAACACTTTGCCCGCGCCGCGCGCTTTGTGCAGGCGATTGCCCGCCGCCGCACCTACCTCGACCTGCTGCTGGCCCACGGCGCCGTGGTCGCGCGCGTGGCCAAGCTCATGGCGGCCAGCCCGTTTGCGGCGGACTATCTCACTGCGCATCCCATCTTGCTGGATGAGCTGATCGATCCCAAGATTGGCACGGCGGCGGTGGACTGGGCCGCGTTTGACGCCGAGCTAGCCGCCCAGCTAGCGCACGACGTGGATACCGAGCGGCGCATGAACGTGCTGCGTGAGGCGCATCATGCGCAGGTGCTGCGTATCCTCGCGCGCGATCTGGCCGGGCACATTGCGGTGGAAGCGATTTCTGATGAGCTCAGCCTGCTGGCAGACAAGCTGCTCGCCGCCGCGCTGGCCTGCGCCTGGTACACGCTTGCACCTGGCGCGCCGCTGCCCAAATTTGCCGTGATCGCCTACGGCCGCCTGGGCGCCAAAGAAATGGGCTACGCCAGCGATCTGGACCTGGTGTTTTTGTATGACGGCGATGCAGAAGAACTGGAATTGCCCACGCGGCTGGCGCAGCGCATTGCGTCCTGGCTGTCTGCGGCGACCACATCCGGCCGGCTATTTGAAGTGGATTTGCGCCTGCGGCCCAACGGCAATGCGGGCCTGCTGGTCACCACGCTGGCCGCATTCGAGCGCTATCAGCAAACCGCAGCGCTATGGGAACACCAGGCCTTGTCGCGCGCCCGCTTTGTCTGCGGCGATGGAGAGGTGGGCGCGCATTTTGAAGCCTTTCGCAACCAGATTCTTGCGCTGCCGCGCGCGTGGAGCAATGTCGCGCATGAAGTAGCCAGCATGCGCAAGCGTGTACTGGAAGGCCACCCCAACAAAACGCTGCTCTTTGACATCAAGCACGACCCTGGCGGGCTGGTGGACATGGAGTTTGCTGTGCAGGCGCTGGTGCTTGCGCATGCAAACAAACATCCAGAGCTGCTGGAAAACAAAGGCACGATTGCGCTGGCCGGCCGTGCGGCGGATGCGGGTCTTGTCAACGCGCAGATTTCACACGCCGCGCAGGATGGGT
>JBJOQV010000031.1:0-10783 GCA_046049785.1 Pseudomonadota bacterium | reverse complement strand
TGTCCAGCACTCCAGCAAACCCAAAAAGCGTGTTAAGACCGAAGCGGATCACGCCTTCTGCAGCGTCGCCCGCTTTGCCCTGGAGCAAGCTGTTTACAACCGTGGCGGGCACCGTAAGGTTGTCAAAGAAATTGCTCACGCCGGTGCGCACCAGCGAAGGTGTAACGGTCTTATAGGCCACCGCGACAGGCCTGACGACCGCCTGATCGACGGTGTCGTTCACCTTGTACATCGCGCGGTTGAAGGGCTCGAATGGATCGCGCGGGTTTTGGGTGGCGCAGCCCGACAGCAGCGTCACAATGACGGCGAGGGCTAACCGCAAAATGCGTGATTTCATTTTTGTAATCTCAGTTCTTTGGCGCAGTCGTTGCGGCCGCAGGACTATCCTTGGGGGTTTCGGCAGCCTTGTTGAAAAGGAACTGGCCGATCAGGTTTTCCAGCACCACTGCGGATTGCGTCATCTTGATCCGGTCGCCGCCGGCCAGATTCTGCGCATCGCCGCCTGCTTCGAGACCAATGTACTGCTCACCGAGCAGACCAGCCGTCAGAATCTTGGCGGACGTGTCTTTAGGAAACTTGTAGCGCGCATCCATCGCCAGTACTGCATTGGCCTGGAAGGTTTTGTCATCAAACATGATTTCTTCCACGCGCCCCACAGTCACGCCCGCGCTTTTGACCGGCGCGCGCGGCTTGAGGCCGCCGATGTTGTCAAAGCGCGCGTTCAGCGTATAGGTTGCCGAGGTGGAGAAGGTGGCCAGATTGCCGGCCTTGAGCGCAAGAAACACCAGCGCAATCAGGCCTACGGCCACAAACAATCCCACCCAAATGTCGTATGACTTGCTTTCCATCGTTACACCTTTTCTATGCGCACGCTTAGCTGAACATGAACGCGGTCAGGATAAAGTCCAGACCAAGCACTGCCAGCGATCCGGCCACCACCGTGCGGGTGGTGCCGTAGGCCACGCCCTCTGGCGTGGGCTTGGATTCATACCCTTCAAACAGCGCAATGGCGGTGACCACGGCGCCAAAAATCACGCTCTTGATCACGCCCTGGCCGATATCTTTCCACCAATCCACACCGGCCTGCATCTGGCTCCAGAACGCGCCGGCATCCAGCCCCACCAGCGCCACCAGCAGCAAATACGCGCCAATCAGGCCGGCAAATGAAAACACCGCGGCCAGCAGCGGCATGGCGATAAAGCCGGCCCAAAAGCGCGGCGCCAGAATGCGCGAGATTGGGCTCACCGCCATCATTTCCATTGCATCGAGCTGCTCGCCGGAGCGCATCAGGCCAATTTCTGCCGTGAGCGATGTGCCGGCGCGGCCAGCAAACAGCAGCGCCGACACCACCGGCCCCAGCTCACGCACGAGCGATAAATTCACGGCCAGCCCGGCCAGCTCCGCCGAGCCGTAGCGCGCGAGCAGGTTATACAGCTGCAAAGACAGCACAAAGCCCACAAACAGGCCGGATACCGCGATGATCACCAGCGAGTAGTTGCCAATAAAGTGGATTTGCCGCACCACCAGCCGCGGCCGCGACAGGCAAATGCCCGAGCTTTTGAGCATCACACCCACAAAGCGCGTAAAGCGCCCAAACGCGGCGATAAACACGCGCACAAATAAGCCGAATCTTGCCAGCCAGTTCACAGTGCAAGATCCTCCGCATAGCTGCGCTTGGCCGGCATGTGAAACTTTACCGGGCCATCGGGCTCGCCCAAAATAAATTGCTGTACGCGCGGGTCTTTGCTCTCGCGCAGCTCCTCCGGCGGGCCGACCGCGGCAATTTCACCGGCGGCCACCAGCACAATATGGTCGGCCATGCGGAAGGTCTCTTCCACGTCATGTGACACCACAATCGAGGTGCTGCCCAGCGCGGTATTCAAATCTTTGACCAGTTGCGCCGCCACGCCCAGCGAGATGGGATCCAGGCCAGAAAACGGCTCATCGAACAAAATCAGCTCCGGGTCCAGCGCGATCGTGCGTGCAAAGGCCACGCGCCGCGCCATGCCGCCGGAGATTTCGCTGGGCATCAAATGCGCCGCGCCGCGCAGGCCGACGGCGTTGAGCTTCATGATCACCAGATCGTGGATGAGGTTTTCCGGCAGATTGGTGTGCTCGCGCATCGGGAAGGCCACGTTTTCAAACACCGACAAATCCGTAAACAGCGCGCCGAACTGAAACAGCATGCCCATGCGCATGCGCAGCGCGTACAGGCCGGCCTTGTCCACCTTGGCAATGTCTTGACCGAACAGCTCCACCGTGCCGCGGATTGGCTTTTGCATGCCGCCGATCAGCCGCACCAGAGTCGTCTTGCCCGAGCCGGAGGTGCCCATCAAAGCGGTGACCTTGCCTTGTGGGATGTCCAGGTTGACGTCCTTGAGAATCATGCGGTCAGGCTTGAGCCCATAACCGAAGTCAAGGTTTCTTATTCGAATTGGCATACGCTCATTTTACTTGTGCAGCGCAAAATAAGTATTGGGTAGTGCTTCTAGATGGTTACTGTGCGTTAACGCTTGCACAAAAACAACGGCCCCAAAGGGTATGTACGCAATATCCATGCGCCTTTTCAGGCATTTTTGGCTGGAAAAGCGCATGGATATTGCGTACTCGCTCCAATATCACAGAAAAAAGCACATCTGATCGGGCTTTTTGCCACCACCCAGAACCACCGTAAGCGCAGGTTAGCTGGCCAGCCGCGGCCAAACCTTAAGCGCCGCTTAGGCGCGCGGCCCGCGCCGGGCTGTTAGCATCGCAGCTTCACTTTCACTTCACGCTCTATGTCTCTCCATTCATTGCTTAACGGCCGCTTGGCCGTGCCCGTGATCGGTGCGCCGCTATTCATCATCAGCAACCCAAAAATGGTCATCGCGCTGTGCAAAGCCGGCGTGGTGGGCAGCTTTCCGGCGCTCAATGCGCGGCCCGCAAGCCAGTTGGATGAATGGCTGCACGAAATCACCGAAACGCTGGCCGCGTACAACAAAGCCCATCCAGACAAGCCCGCCGCGCCGTTTGCGGTGAACCAGATCGTGCACAAGAGCAACGACCGGCTTGAGCACGACATGGAAATGACGGTCAAGTACAAAGTGCCGATTGTGATTACCAGCCTGGGCGCGCGCGAAGATGTCAACGCCGCCGTGCACAGCTATGGCGGCTACACGCTGCACGACATCATCAACGACCGCTTTGCGCGCAAAGCCGTGGAAAAAGGCGCCGACGGCGTGATTGCCGTGGCCGCCGGCGCGGGCGGCCACGCCGGCATGCTGTCACCGTTTGCCTTGATCCAGGAAATCCGCCAGTGGTTTGACGGCCCGCTGCTGCTCTCAGGCTCCATTGCCACCGGCGGCGCGGTACTCGCCGCGCAGGCGATGGGCGCGGACTACGGCTACATCGGCAGCGCCTTTATCGCCACCGAAGAGGCGCGCTGCAGCCAGGACTACAAGCAGGCGATTGTCGATGGCAAGGCCGACGATATCGTGTACACCACCCTGTTCACCGGCGTGCACGGCAACTACTTGAAGCCCTCAATCATCAACGCCGGCCTGGACCCCGATAACCTGCCGCAAAGCGATCCCACCAAAATGAACTTTGGCGGCGGCGAAAGTGCGAAAAAAGCGTGGAAAGATATCTGGGGCTGCGGCCAGGGCATTGGCGCGGTGGATCGCATCAGCACCTGCGGCGAGCGGGTGGCGCAGATTGCAGCGGAGTACAAGGCGGCCAAGCTAAAGCTTGCTGCGTGAGTTTAGGTGCGAGTACGCAATATCTATGCAGGTTTTGAGCCAAAAATGCCTGAAAAGGCGCATGGATATTGCGTACAGCAATTTGATTTTGAAGTTTTCATAGTTTGAAGCGCGGTGCTGGCACTGAGAACAGCCCTCTGAAGCGCCGAATCTGCTGCTCTGTCAGCGGGGTTTCGGCCAAAAGGTGTCTGAGCGAAGCGAGTTCTTTTGGCCGCCGCTGATGGAGCCGCAGATTCGGGAACCCGAAGGGCGCGCAAGTGGGCGCGCCTTTCTTTGCTTACTTTCTTTGGCAAGACAAAGAAAGGAAGTTGCCGCCGGGCAACCCCCGGCAAAACTCACGCAAGACGCGATGCGTTTTAAAGCAAAGCACAAGCGCGCTTAGATTCCCCCTCACCCTAACCCTCTCCCGCCAGGGGAGAGGGGATTAATCAGTCCCCCTGCCTTGCAGGCCGCGCAAACGCCTGCAAGCGTTTGCCGCTCAGCGGGCTCGCCGTATACGGCTCGAAACCCCCGCTTCGCCCCCAGCCCTCTCCCATCAAGGGAGAGGGTATGAGCTACGCATGACAGACGCCGAACTCACGCCTGCATCACGTACAACTTGTACCGCTTATCCCGCCGAAAAACTTCGGCATCCAGCGTATCCATCTTCACACCATCAAGCTTTTTCTTCAGCGATGGTTGAAAGATGTACTGCGCGATCGGGTGCGAAAGAAAAAAGCGTTCGCTGGCAAAGCGGATGCCGGGTAGCGCCATGCGGTCAATCAGTGTCTTGGCAAACATCAGGCAGGGCACAACGTTTTCGGTCACGTCCACTTCTTCAGTGACGGTGAAGCCATGTTGCTTGAGCGCGGAATCGAATTCGCTGAGCAGATGACCACTCTTGTTCTTGGCGCTGGTGGTAAGCCGGAAGTAGTCGATCACGAGCCATTTGCCGCCTGGCCCCAGCATGGCGCGCACGTTCTTCATGCCGGCATGCAGATCGATGTACTGAAAGCTCTCGGAGTTGATCACCGCATCAAACGGCGCGCCGGCCTGCGTGGGAGTAGCCGCTTCAAACCCGCTGCGCACAATCTTCTGCCCCGGCATGAATGATTCAATATGGTCTGCGTGGCGCAAATTGGGCGTGAGGCCGGTGGCGTCCACGCCTTTGGCGCGCAGCTTGGTCAGCAGGCCGCCGGTGCCGCAGCCAACGTCCAGCACTTTGTCGGTCGTGGCCACGCGGTCCACCAGTAACTGCGCGTAGTCGTCCATAGCCTGTTTGATTTGCGCCAGGCTGATGTCTTCACCGCTTCTAGGCGGATGTGCAAAGTAGCCGTAGTGCAAAAAGTTGTTGCCGAAGATGGACTGATACAGCTGCAGCTCAAGATCGTCGGCCGGGTTCCAGACACCGGCATTGTTGCGGTGCTTGGCGAAGTGCAGCAGCCAGCCGGGCACGTTGAGCATGCGGGTCAGCACAGACATGAGAACTCCTGCACAAGGGCGCGAAAAAGCTGGAATTATCGCCGATGCGCGGCGCGCGCTGGCGGCAGCGCCTCAAGAAAATTACGCGGCAGCTGACATCGTGTCGCCTTCCAGTGCTGGCAGCACGGGCGGCGTGAGGAAGGGGTTGCGGCGCGGCACGGAATCCGCATCCAGCATGCGCTCAATGCGGGCGAACACTTCTGCGCGCGCAAACGGCTTTTTCATGAAGTCATCAGCGCCGATGCGCTGCACGTAGAACTCTTCAGTGGCTTGCTCGTTGCCGCTCATCATGATGATGGGCACTTTCTTGGTCCGCTCATCGCGGCGTAGCGCGCGCAGGGCGTTAAAGCCGCTCATGCCGGGCAGCACAATGTCCAGAAAGATCAGATCGGGCACGTCGGAAAACGCAATCTCAAGACCTTGCTCGGCCGTGCCGGCTTCCAGGGTGACAATCTTGTTTTGCTCCAGCATCTTGCGCAGCACAGCCACGACGGTGGCGGAATCATCAATGATGAGCATGCGCGTGCCGGGGCGGGCATTGGCGCGCGCGCGGCGGCGGCGCTCACCGGGCAGGGTTTCGCTTTCACGCGCGGCAGCGGCTCGCGCGCGCAGCATTTCCGGTGTTGCCACGGTGTTTGGCGGCGTTGGTGCTGCAGGCGTTGACGGGGTCTGCTTTTGCCGCCAGAAAAAATCCAAGATGCCCATTGCCTAGGTCCCTTTGACCGTTCGTTGTCTCCCTGCTGTTGATGTTACGTCACCATCGCAGCAGAAGGGTTGTGCAGCACCCAATTTGGGGGATGGGTGACGCAGCCATGCATCATTTTCAGAAACGCGACACGCTTGTTTCATGCGCTTTACAGACCACAAACGGCTCAAAACCCGCATGGATATTGCGTCTACCCCGTATGCACGGCTTTTCGCCGCCACGATTTAGCGCGGCAGCGCTGTTTCACCCATCAAAAATGCATCCACTTCGCGCGCTGCCTGCCGCCCTTCGCGAATCGCCCACACCACCAGGCTTTGGCCGCGCCGCATATCACCGGCGGCAAATACTTTGGGCAGATTGGTCTTGTAGCCGCCGAGATCGGTATGCGCCTTGGCATTGCCGCGCGCGTCTTTCTCCACGCCAAAAGCATCCAGCACCGGCGCGGCGGGCGAGACAAAACCCATCGCAAACAGGACCAGATCGGCTGGGTGTTTTTCTTCGGTGCCTGGCACTTCCACCATCTTGCCGCCCTGCCACTGTACTTTGGCCGTGACGATATGCGTGACCTTGCCGTCTTTGTCACCTTCAAAACGCTTGGTGGTGATGGCAAATTCGCGCTCCACGCCTTCTTCGTGGCTGGATGAAGTGCGCAGTTTGAGCGGCCAGTACGGCCACGTGAGCTGTTTGTTTTCGTGCTCTGGCGGCTGCGGCATGACTTCGAGCTGCATGACGCTGGCCGCGCCATGGCGGTTACTCGTGCCCACACAGTCACTGCCGGTGTCGCCACCGCCAATCACCACCACATGTTTGCCGGTGGCCATGATTTGCTGCGTGACCTTGTCACCCGCGACCACTTTGTTTTGCGGCGCGAGAAACTCCATCGCAAAGTGAATGCCTTTGAGCTCCCGACCCGGCACCGGTAGATCGCGCGGCTGCTCTGCGCCGCCGGCGAGAATCACTGCATCGAATTCTTCTTGCAGCGCTTGCGGCGTTTTGTGGTCTTTGGCCCAGTTGTTCACACTTTTGGGAAACTGCTCAAACGCCTGCTGGCTGCCCACAAACACACCGGGCTTGAACGCCACACCTTCGTGCTCCATTTGCACCACGCGCCGGTCGATCAAGTGCTTTTCCATTTTGAAATCAGGAATGCCATAGCGCAGCAAGCCGCCAATGCGGTCGTTCTTCTCAAACACCGTTACGTCGTGGCCGGCGCGGGCCAGTTGCTGGGCGGCCGCCAACCCTGCGGGGCCGGAACCGACAATCGCAACCTTCTTGCCGGTCTTGCGTGCGGGCGGATGTGGCAGCACCCAGCCTTGTTCCCAGCCTTTGTCGATGATCGCGTGCTCAATGCTCTTGATGCCCACCGGCTTGTCTTCGATATTCAGCGTGCACGCAGCCTCGCAAGGCGCGGGGCAGATGCGGCCGGTGAATTCTGGAAAGTTGTTGGTGGAATGCAAAACGGTGAGCGCGTTTTTCCAGTCGTTGCGATAGACCAAATCGTTAAAGTCTGGAATGACGTTGTTCACCGGGCAGCCGCTGTTGCAAAACGGAATGCCGCAATCCATGCAGCGCGCGCCCTGCTTGGCTGCGTCTGCATCGGTCAACCGCAGCACAAATTCTTTATAGTTCTTGACCCGCTCCGCAGGCGGCGCGTAGGTCTCTTCGATGCGTTCGATTTCTAAAAAACCGGTCGTTTTGCCCATCACTAACTTTCTCTAATTGATTCTCGGTCTAGCGTTCAGCGTTCAGCGTCGAGCGTCGAGCGTGGTCATCCACGCTGGACGCCGGGCGCTAGACGCTCGACCATTAAGCCGCCAATTTCGGCTTTACCTGCTTGGCCGCAAGCTCCTTGAGCGCCCGCCGGTATTCATGCGGAAACACTTTAATGAACTTGCCACGCGCTACCGCCCAGTGATCAAGAATGAAGCGGGCGCGTTCACTGCCGGTGTAGCGGAAGTGTTTTTCAATCAAGTTCTTGAGCAGCGCTTCGTCGGTCTGGCCGCGATGCCATAAGTCGCGGTCTAGTTTGGTCTCTTGTTCGGCAGCGGCCAGCATTTTTTCTGCGTCTACCATGCTGGTGTTGCAGCGCGCGGTAAACATGCCATCGTCGTCAAACACGTAGGCGATGCCCCCGCTCATCCCCGCGGCAAAGTTACGGCCCGTGATGCCAAGTACGGCCACGGTGCCGCCCGTCATGTATTCGCAGCCATGGTCGCCGGTGCCTTCCACCACAGCCGTGGCGCCGGAATTGCGCACCGCAAAGCGCTCGCCGGCCACACCGTTGAAAAAGGCTTCGCCCTCAATCGCGCCATACAGCACGGTGTTGCCCACCACGATGTTTTCTTCCGGCCGGCCACGGAACTCGGTGGGCACACGCACGATCACGCGCCCGCCCGACAGGCCCTTGCCCACGTAGTCGTTGGCCTCGCCCACCAAATCCAGCGTGATACCGCGCGCCAAAAACGCGGCCAGCGATTGGCCCGCTGTGCCCTGCATCTGGATGTGGATCGTATCGTCCGGCAAACCCGCGTGGCCGTGGCGTCTGGCCACTTCGCCGGAGAGCATGGCGCCCAGCGTGCGATTAATGTTGCGCACCGGCTGAATGAAGCTCACGCGTTCGCCCTTTTGCAGCGCCGGCATGGCGCGCTCGATCAGCTTGTTATCGAGCGCTTTTTCCAGGGCATGGTCTTGCACGTCGAGCTGGCGCTTGGCGGTACCCTCAGGCACCTTGGGCTGATGGAACACGCGCGTGAAGTCCAGCCCGCACGCTTTCCAGTGCTCCACGCCCTTTTTCATGTCCAGCAAATCGCTGCGGCCAATTAGGGCATCAAAGGTGCGGATGCCCAGCTTGGCCATGAATTCGCGCACTTCTTCAGCCACAAAGAAGAAGAAATTCACCACATATTCAGGTTTGCCTTGAAACTTGGCGCGCAGCACCGGATCTTGCGTGGCCACGCCCACCGGGCACGTATTCAGGTGGCACTTGCGCATCATGATGCAGCCCGCGGTGACCAGCGGCGCAGTAGCAAAACCCATTTCATCCGCGCCCAGCAATGCTGCCACGACCACGTCACGACCGGTTTTCATTTGCCCGTCGGCCTGCACGGTAATGCGGCCGCGCAGTTGATTGATCACGAGTGTTTGCTGTGTCTCGGCCAGACCAAGTTCCCACGGCGTACCCGCGTGTTTGATAGAAGACACGGGCGATGCGCCCGTGCCGCCATCATGCCCGGCAATCACCACGTGATCCGCCTTAGCTTTGGCCACACCCGCTGCCACCGTGCCCACACCCACTTCACTCACCAGCTTGACCGATACTCCCGCACGCGGGTTGGCGTTTTTCAAGTCGTGAATCAGTTGCGCCAGATCTTCAATCGAATAAATATCGTGATGCGGCGGCGGGCTGATCAAGCCCACGCCTGGCACGGAATAGCGCAGCTTGCCGATGTAGTCGCTCACCTTGTGGCCCGGCAACTGGCCGCCCTCGCCGGGCTTGGCGCCTTGCGCCATCTTGATTTGAATTTGGTCGGCGCTGGCAAGATATTCCGCCGTCACACCAAAGCGGCCGCTGGCCACCTGCTTGATTTTGCTGCGCAGGCTATCGCCTTCTTTAAGAACAATATCCGCGCGAATGTCCGACAGCGGCAGTAGCTTGCCCACCGTATCGCCGGCCTTGGTGACCGGGATGAAGTTGTTTTTCATCTCCGCTTGATAGCGCAGTTCATCCTCACCACCCTCGCCGGTATTGCTCTTGCCGCCGATGCGGTTCATGGCAATCGCCAGTGTGGTGTGCGCCTCGGTGCTGATAGAACCCAGCGACATCGCGCCGGTCGCAAAGCGCTTGACGATTTCCTTGGCCGGTTCAACCTCGTCGATCGGCACGGGCACGCACTGATCAAATTTGAAATCGAACAGGCCGCGCAGCGTCATGTGGCGGCGGCTTTGGTCGTTGATGATGGCGGCGTATTCGCGGTACTTGTCTTGTGCGTTGGCTCTGGTTGCATGTTGCAGCTTGGCAATCGCATCCGGCGTCCACATATGTTCTTCGCCGCGCACACGCCATGCGTATTCGCCGCCGGCATCGAGCATCTCGGCCAGCACAGGATCATCGCCAAATGCGGCGCGATGCGTGCGCAGCGCTTCTTCGGCCACTTCAAAAACCCCAATACCTTCGATCTGGCTGGGCGTGCCTTTGAAATAGGTGTCCACAAACACACGCGACAGGCCAACGGCCTCGAAAATCTGCGCGCCGCAATAGCTCATGTATGTGGAAATGCCCATCTTGGACATGACCTTGTTCAGGCCCTTGCCGATCGCTTTGACGTAGTTCTTGATCGCCTTTTCGGGCGAGAAACCGGTGGGCAAATCCTTGGCCCAGTCATTGATCTCTTGCAGTGTGTACAGCGCCAGCCATGGATGCACCGCCTCTGCGCCATAGCCCGCCAGCAGCGCAAAATGATGCACCTCACGCGCCGAGCCGGTTTCCACTACCAGCCCGGTGGAAGATCGCAGGCCGGTGGCAATCAAATGTTGATGGATCGCGCTGGTGGCCAGCAGCGCCGGGATAGCCACGTGGTCTTTACGCACCACACGGTCTGACACGACCAGAATGCTCGCACCTTTTTTGACCGCATCCACCGCCTGCGCCCGCAGCGAGGCGATGTGCGCCTCAATGCCCTCTTTGCCCCAGGCCGCGGGGTAGGTAATGTCCAGAAAGTGGCTTTTGAATTTGCCGCGCGTGAGCGATTCGATGTGGCGGATCTTGGCCATATCGTCAAAGTCCAGCACCGGCTGATCGACCTCAAGCCGCAGCGGCGGGTTGATGTTGTTGATGTCCAGCAGATTGGGCCGCGGGCCGATGAAGCTCACCAGGCTCATC